>JBHELA010000140.1:0-21460 GCA_041859005.1 Ignavibacteria bacterium | reverse complement strand
TTAATGTTAGCTGATATAATGAACTGCAAAAGGCTCCAACTTTATCTTGATTTTGAGAAACCACTCAGCAGCGCTGAGAAAGAAAAACTCAAAGGATACTTGAGGCGCAGGGTTCAAAGAGAACCGCTTCAGTATATACTCGGAAAAACAAATTTCTTTGGCTATGATATATTTTTAAATGATAAGGTTCTTATTCCGAGGCAGGACACTGAAATACTTGTTGAAAAAATACTGAAGGATATATATGATTCGGGCAAGGAAAAAATAATTGTGTTTGAAATAGGAGTTGGTTCAGGCTGCATTGCGGTTGCAATTCTCTCAGAACTTGAAAAGCGTGGTATAGAATGCAACTATCATGGGATAGATATTTCAGAAGAGGCTATATCTGCCACTAAAAAGAATCTTGATTTTTATAAGCTAAAGAACTACAGTGTAGAGGTGCAAGATTTTACGGATGAAGATTATGAAATAAAAGAAGGATTCGATTACATAGTATCGAATCCTCCGTATGTATCAATTGAGGATTATAAGAAACTTATGCCCGAAGTGAATAAGTATGAACCTGATTATGCTGTAACTGATTTTGGAGACGGAACAAGATTCTACAGAAAGCTTTTAAAATCATATAAAAGCGCAAAGACAAATTATTTTTTAGAAATAGCTTATAATGCAAAGGATAAGCTTGAAAATATATTACGAGATGAAGGGATTAATGATTACACTTTCGAAAAAGATTACGGCAATAATTACAGAGTCTTAATAATACGGAAATGATTGCAGTAATTCAAAGATGCATAGAGTCTTCAGTCGAAATAGAAGGCAAGGAGTACAACAGGATTAGAAAAGGACTTATTGTTCTTCTCGGTATAAAAAAAGGTGATACAGAGTTGAATATACAGAAACTTTCACAGAAGATACTTGATTTAAGAATATTTAACGATGAAAACGGAGTCATGAATTTAAGCATTAAGGATATAGGGGGTGAACTTCTCATAATATCGCAATTTACATTATGTGCAGATAATAATAAAAGCGGAAACAGACCGAGTTATATAATGGCGGAAGTACCAGAAAAATCCAAGCCGATGTACGAATTATTTTTAAAATATATCAGTGAGCAATATGATTCAGGAAAGGTAAAAGGAGGGATTTTCGGAGCAGAAATGAAAGTTAAATTAACGAATGACGGTCCTGTAACTATAATACTCGAAAGATGAACATTACAATAATCGGAGCGGGAAGAGTCGGGTCAGCATTTGCGATTGAACTCTTTAATAAAGGGTACAAGATTCATGCTATTATTGATAAGTCGAAAATAAAAGCAAGCAGATTATCTAAATTTGTTGATTGTGAAACATCAGTAAAAGTATTATCGCAGAATACAGCAGATAATTCAGATCTCATATTACTCTCCATGAAAGATGACGATTTAATAAAGTTCTATAGTGAAGTTAAGCACATCAATTTCAAAGGGAGAGTTTTAGTCCATACAAGTGGTTTGCTGACATCTGAAATATTTAAGAGGTATAAAGTTTACAAAAAAGATTGCGCTTCATTTCATCCAGCTCAGACATTTCCAAAAGTATCCTACAGGAATAATCATTATCTGAAGGGCATTTATTTCGGAATTGAAGGCGGTGAAAGAGCAACAAAATTATTGAAAAGTATTTCGAAAAGGCTTGGTTCGAATAATATAATACTAAACAAAAATAAGAAATCTTTGTACCATCTCGGATGTGTTATATCATCAAACTTCATGATAGCGAACTTTTATATACTGAAAGAGTTTTCGAGTACACTTGGAATAAGCGAGAAAAGGTTTTTTAACGTACTGAAACCGTTGTTTACCCAAACAGCCCAAAACCTTCATAAGGAGGGTGTAATAGGCAGTTTGACGGGACCTATAATAAGGGAAGACATACAAACAATTCAGGCACATTTAGATTTATTGCATGGAAAATTTCCTAAATTTGTGGAATATTACAAGACGGCAAGCACAATATTATCCGAAGTGTCGATAAAGCAAAATAAAAAATTTAATGATAAGTTGATATTGGAAATACTAAATAAATGAATAGATTAATTTTAATAAGTATAATATTTTTTGCGAGTTCTATTCTGTATTCTCAAGACGAGAGGGGAGAACAGCAAATAGACACAACCAATAAGACTAAAGTATACGTTTCAGCGAATCCAAAGCCATCCGGTATTTTCATAGCTCCGACACTGGGATTTGATTTTCCGCTTCAGGAATTTGCAGGTAATTCAAATTATTCTATATCATACGGAGTAAAACTCGAATTCGCATCACTATCAATTTATCCTATTGTAATATTCGGACAATTCCAGTTTCAGAACCATCCGGGAAGTGATGCATTTAAAACTCAGAATGTATTAAACTCTTCAGAAACAAAAATAACATCTTTTGGAGGAGGTGTTTATGTGCTTCTAAATAAATACCTTAAATCAAATTTTACCATGCCTTTTATTGTGGCAGACGTAAAATTGTATAATGTCAAAAGGACCATTTCACCAGAAAAAGAAATAGAAGGAATAATGTTGACTGATTCAAAAGTTGTATTTTCAGCCGGGCTAGGTTTCACTCTTTATATCTTCGATATAATAACGTCTTACAACTTTGCAAAAGAATATTCTTCCTTGTCAGTCAAAACACAATTCAGAATACCAGTTATAAAATTTTAATGTTTTCTATCCTTCCAGATAATTTTATATCCAAGTAGAAAAGTAAAGGGAAGCAGCAATCCATAAATGGCGAAGTAAACCTGAAATAATGGAAAACAAAGAATTAATTTACTGTAATTGAATTTCCTGTAAACAGGAAGCATAATCAACAGTTCTGAAAACATTTTTAGTGTTATGCATATCAGGTAAGTTAAAGGAGAAAGAAAAAGAAGACCAAAAAGAAGTATTATATTAGAAGCGTAAAGCAAAAATCCAAGTAAATATCCGAGTGAGTTAATATCAGTACCTCCCCTAAACCATCTTTTTTTCTGTCTATAAAGTTCTTTCAAATCAGCGCAGGGTAAGGTCCGAACCAAACAGCTGGGGTTTAAAGGGTACAGAACCTTGAATCTCTTTTCAGATTTAATCTTTCTTAGTAAGGCAAGGTCTTCAGTGACGGAGAATTTGAGTCCATCGTAACCGCCTACAGAATTATAAGCGTCGGCAGATACAGAGAGGTTATTACCAATACAGCTTAATTCTGCATTTATTCCTGAACTTGCAGATGCAAGAGACTGAAGGTAAATCCAATCAAGCGACTGAAGTTTTGAGAACAATCCGCGTGTGTAATCAATCATTGTAAAACCGCAAAGCAGCCCTGTGTTATTGTTGTAATATTTTGCAGATTCTGTGAGCCAGTTTTTATTTACTGTACAGTCTGCATCAGTCATCATTATAAGTTCGCCTTTGGATTTAGAAATACCATATGACAGTGCCTTTACTTTGCCTGTGAGTTTTGATTTGGGTGCATCATAAGTATCAAGTATCTGAAATTCATTATGATATTTAGTACTTTGAAGCATGACATTTTTAGTAGAATCTGTGGATTTATCGTTTACAAGTATAACTTCATACTTTTCTTTAGGATAAACAATATTCTTAAGGGAATTAATACAGACACCAATATTACTCTCTTCGTTTCTTGCAGCGACAACAACTGAAATAAAAGGTAAACGGTCTAAGGAATTTTGTTGAATTCCTTCAGACCGCATTAAACCGTAATAAAATATTATGTGTAAGGAAAAATATACAGCAATAATTATGAGTACTGCAATATCCATTGGACCTTATTTCACAACAGCAATCTTAATGACTTTTGTCTCTTTACTTCCGTCAATAACTGCTTCAACAACGCCGTAATAAATACCGCTCTGAACCTTTGAAACATCCCAGATTACTTCATTGTCGTTATTCGAAAAAGTAGTTCCAGTAAGGGTTGTGACAAGTTCACCTGCAAGGTCGAGAATTTTTATGCTTACCGAAGAAGCATTTCCATTGATATAATACCTGACAAAAGTTCTTGATTCATATACCGGGTTAGGCCAGTTATAAACTCTATCTGACGGAAGCTTTTCAGAATAGGTTACGGCTGATGCAACTCCCCTGAAATTATTGTTTGAGAAATGGTTGTCTTTCAGGTAATTCTTCCAAAGAACATTTTCTGCTTTATATCTTTTATCAGTCCGAAATAAATACACGTAACCGTCTCCTGCTACGAGTCCAATAGCAAGTGTATCGTTATAATTAAAAATTGCAGGAGTTGAGTAATTATTCGGACCTGCTTTTACAGGAAAGCCGCTAACGGATTTTCCATTCATCCCTATGCAGTTTAAATCACCTGACTGAGTAGAAAGCAGTACATCAAAAATACCGTCATCATTTACATCAGCGACAGAAATACCGGACAGAATTGCAGATTCAACCTTTAGAGGAAAATTATCAAGAAGAACACCGTTAGAGTTTACTGCATAAAGCAAATTATTGCTTGTAAATAAAATTTCCTGCTTGCCGTCTTTATTAACATCTGCACCAATAATATTCTTTATAGCAGTATTGTATTCAACATTAATTTTGTTCCCATTAATCCAGAGTTCGTTGTTATTGAAAAGCGAAATGTAATCAGATGATGTTGGAGTAATGAAATTGCCTGATATAGAGTTAAGCTGCGGGTTAACGCTGGTTCTGTAGTTAATCGAATTATCACGTGAGAATTTATTAATCTGTTCTCTAATCACAGTATCCTTAGGTACGAGCTGATTAACATTAAGCAGTTTTTCATAAACGAAACCATTGCTAAAACCCAGAACGACTTTAGATGAGTCTATGACGAGAGGAGGTGCCGAGACTTTGTAATTCAGGTTAATGAATGAAGTATCTGATATACTTGTAGAATTGATTTTAAAGAAGCCTAAACCAGAATTTGTCGTATTATTTTGCAGTGCAATTAACCTTTTATCATTTGTGTAACCGAAAAATCCGGATGTTACAGGGAATGAACCAAAACCGTTGAAAAGAAGTCCGCTTGAATTAAAAAGTCCTGAACCGTTATTATTAAAAGCAAAGATATTTGTTCCGTTATTAACAAACAATTCTTCTTTACCATCACTGTTTATGTCTATAGGAACGACTTGCGAGAACTCATTATTATTGCTGCCACCTATATATTTAGGAAATCCGGGAACCGGCGAAAGCTGATTACTGCCTACTTTCACTCTGAACTTCATTACGTTAGAAATTGTATCAAAATCTGTGATGAAAATGTTGTTGTTTGCCAGTGTGTAGCTAAGGGAATTCGGTATAGAAGTCGGGGTAAACTCATTTTTGTAAATTGTAGAAGGAACGTAATGTTTACCGTTATACCAGAAATCAACGAAAGTACCGTCACCTGTGATAGCACCGAAAGGTGTATTGAATGTCACACCTATATCCTGTGATCCTTTAGCCTCTTCAAGGTCAACGCCTTTGTGCTCTATATTATTATTGATAGTATTGGTTGAAAAATTTGCTTCAATGACATTTTCATCAATTTGCCATATAAGAATACCGCCCCTAAAATTAGAAGTATCAGAAATATCTCCCGGGAGACTCCAATCCAGATAAGAAACATCAGTCAGATTTCCATTAATCTTATAAATATCATAATTAATAAATCCATCAACATCCTTTACGAAAAGTAATGAATCTTGAAATGCTCTGTTTCTTGTGTAAACTGTTTGTCCTGTATTGTAAGGATTTCTATTACGGTTTTCAACGAGAAAATACTCCTTGCTGTTAATCAAAATCTTAAAGACCGTAGAGTCCTGTTGAACCGGAATAGATGATGTTTTAAGGTTATAAAAACTATCTCCTGAAGAAATTACAACAGGCTGTACCCATCCTAAGTATATTTTTTCCCATGCAGATGGTTCCGGCGGAAAAATACCGTTGAAACTGAAGAGTGACTGTCCATCCATAAGACCAAAACGTCCAATACCAGTCTTTCCAGTTTTTGTGTTGAAAAGATCAGGGAGCCCGAGATAACTACCGACACTACCGACGAGTATGCCGTTTATACCGAGCTGAAGAAGAAAATCCCCACTTGTTAAATTCAGCATTCTCAGTTCAGTTGAAGGAATTATCATTGAATTATTTATGGTAAAGCCTTCTTGTGTTACAAAGCCGTTATAATTCTGACCGTAAATATCTTTCAAAGTTTTGAGTCCAAGATATACAGAAGGAATGTCGTAAGGCGTTGGATCGAACCCAAAAATTGATGATAAGTCAATATCTCTGCCGACTCCGGCATGAAAGAGTACGAATGCAGTTTTATTCGGATCATAAACAGAAAAATCTATATAATTATCAGCAATAGTCCATGCATCCTTAAACAATTCACCGAGCTTAAGATTTGACTCATTTTTTTGGGGTGAATAATCTTTCATCACTTTTGGTAAAGTAACAACATTACCAAAAATCTCATAAGTGACATTCAGTTTTCCTTTTGAAGATTTTGCAAAGTAATTCTTGACAAAAAGGAGATGATCAGCAAAATATGCACTATCGTAAGGAGGCGAATCAATAACAGTATCTCTTTGTAATGAAGGATTATAATATCTATTAGTCAAGTCAAATTTTCCATTGCCTGTTGATAAGGGGTCAGAATCAGTTTGAAAATCAACAAGAATTGCAACAATCTTTAGCGAATCAGAGAATCTAATATATGGTTTCGGAGAATATCCGTTATTATTGGATAAAGCGTGAGCCAGCCTTATATTACCGTTTAATTTGTTATCCTGTGCATACAATGTGCATGTAAAAATAATAATAAATACTAATGCTAAAGAGATATTTTTCATTTGAATATTTTAATTTTTATTAAATTAAAAAGGCATATATCTTTTAAATATATGCCTTTTATAAGCTTTTATAAAGGGATTAAGCATTAATTAAAATGCAACAATCAATCCAAATCTAAGAGTGTTTGCAAGCGGATGATTATCTTCTGTACCGGTAATATAACTGAAGTCAAAACCATAAAGAGAATATCTTAAACCTGCTCCAAGGGTCATGAACCTTCTGTTACCGTTTGATGGATCTTCGTAGAAATAACCAGCTCTAAGTGCTATGAGTTTCGGGTTTCCATACCAGTACTCAGCACCGACAGAAGTCTGGAATGAAGATGCAATACCTTCTATTCCGCCTTTCCAGGAAGTAAAGAATGCCTTATAGAATGGATCAACACTTCCATCAGCGTTTCTGTTAACAAGAAGTTTAGCAAAGTCTGCGGTTATATAAAGCTCATTACCTTCATTTTTAAGAAGGGTGTATGCTATACCAAACCTTAACTGAGTTGGAAGTGGGTCTGCTTGTGAAGCATCGACATAAGAAATTTTTGGACCCATATTAGACAGATTTACTCCGAATGAAAATTTATCTTTGAGAAATTTTGGTCCTCTATCCATTTTATACAGCATTGATAGGTCAAAGCTTGTTGTAAAAGCCGTTCCCGTACCTTTTTCATTTCCGACGGTAACATCGTTTGGTGACAATCTACTATAAATAAGCCTTGCAACAACGCCAAGTCCGATAGGTTTACTGATTTTAGTAGCATAACCAAGTGCGAATGCAAACTCGTAGGCTTTATAATCTTTGCCCGTAAGATTTCCGAATTCATCAGTTGTAATAACATCACCGATATTAAGGTATGTTAAACTGGCACCGACAGTACCATTGATAGACTTAACGTACTGACGTGCAGCAAGATAGTCATAGAATAGATCTGAAAGACCTAATCCAGGTAACCATGGTGAATGTGTGAAGTTAATTTCAGTACCAGTCTGTTGAAAAGCCAAACCGGAAGCATTCCAGTGCATAGCGGTAGCATCATCAGCAAAAGCTGTACCTGTTTCACCCATACCTGACATTCTTGAGTTTGGTCCGATTAAAAGAAAAGGAACACCGGTTGAAATAGTGTTCTGAGCATAAGTAGTGTCAAAAGAGAAAAAAGCAACAATTGCTAAAACTAATCCGACCAATGACTTTACTTTCAAATTACTTAACATTTTACCTCCGTTAAATATTATATGTTTATATTATTTTAGTTTTACGAGCTTACCTGTTTGAACGTTAGAGTACGACCCGTCATCCGATTTTACTATCAGTCTATAGATGTATGTACCGTTAGCTATATGATCACCATCGGAATCTTTACCGTCCCACTCTATTGAAACATTCTTATCACTAATATTAGTTCTTTTAATATTCTGAATTTTTCTTCCAGCAACTGTATATATGTACAAATCAGCATTAAGCGGAACATCAAAATTGTGCTGAAAAGTGAATTGCGTATTATCTTTCATTGGGTTCGGAAAATTATAAACGTTAGATACTACAAGATTCGAAGTACTTTTGACTACGAAATTCACGTATGTTTCTTTAAAGTTATTATAAGTATCCCAACCAACAAGTTTAATTGTATAATTTCCATCAGGAAGGTTATCAAACCTATATTCAACAGTACCATATTTGTAACCATTAGTAGTATTATAAAACTGAGTAAGGTCAATTTTATTATTATCGTCGTCATTTAAGGTTGCTTCAATTTTATGGCCGATTGTACCTGTTAGGTTCATACCACTCTCATCGAAGAAATCAGCGATGAGTTTTGGATTCTGGTTTACAATATCACCGTTCCTAAAGCTTTTACTTTCCATAAACAGACTAATATCAGGACTAATGGTATCTTTTGCACCTGAAGTATCTATACCGTTCAGAACAAAATTCCCGGAATAACCGGAACCTTCAAAAGCTGAATTATTGAAATAACCAAGTATCTGCCCGTTTCCATTATTGTAGGAAATGTCTTTAGGGACAATAAACTCTATATTCCATTTACCATTATTTACTTTGGCTTTTCCTTTAAAAATTGTTCCTCCGTCCAATCGGAAATTAAAGTACCTGCCAAAATCTATAAAAGAAACATTTTTATTGACATCAAGCACTTTAAGTTCAATATCTCCATTGAAATTGTCCCAGAAAGTTGAGTCTGTCTTAAGAATACTACCGGAAATCTTCATTTTCTGAAGTGCCTGAACAATAATAGTATCATATGTAACAGATTTCCTATTAATGCTGTCGATTCTAGTAAAGTACTGCGGAATACCCAATCTTAAAGATGGATCTCCTATAAGGCAAAACTTCATATCATTTTCGAGAATTGATGGCAATTGATTTTTTACATTAAACATTGCTTTACCAACCCTAATCGGTAAATTTAGGGTGTCCTTAATAAACATCAGATTATCCCATAGTGCATTATTAAATGTTTCATTATACGTTGCATAAACCGGTCTCGTTGCAGCCACAACTCCAATAGCACCAGCGTTATTAAGATATACAAGCTGTTCACCGGCACTTATTAAGAATGGATCATCCCATCGAGCAAGGTCGCAACTTGCAATCGTCACAAAAGGATATTTATTTTTGTTATTTAACTGAGGGACGGTCTCTTCTCTTACGAAAACATGTTCATGAGCCCAAAGGTCGGTGCTTCCGTGTCCGGTATAATTAATTAATAAGCGGCCTTCGTTCCAACCTTTAATGATATCAACATTTGCACCAGGTTTTCTTCTTCCTTGCGGAGTTATAATTGCGGGATAAGTAACAATATAAATCTTTTCCTTTTCAAAATCTTTGGGTGTATGTGATTCTGCAAGTCTTTCACACTGGTCTGTATGTAACGGTCCTTCCTGTCCCTGATTATTTTCAGTAGTCCATCCATCATCTGCAACGTACATTATTTCTTTCTTCCAACTCCCAATATTTGAACTTGATTCATATTCAATTACCTTATCAACAACCGAATTTGCTTCAGCAAGAGAGTTTATACAGAAACGTCCGTTAGAAAAATCTGTACGAACAGCTTCAGGAGAAGTGAAATTTTCATTAATATCACAAATGAAATCATCGCTGTTATAACTTGATATCTCATTCATGGTTGGGTCCGACCTTTCGATCGGGGGAACGTAATTCTTGAAGTTTAGATTATAAATATTCTTATAATCAAAACTACCATCTCCTAAGAAAAGAACATAAACCGGTCTATTTGTCCAGTTATTGTATGCATACTTAAGCATGTTTCTCATAGCAACGGGATCAAGTAAACCACCTGAGAACTCATTATATACCTGATTGAGATCCAATACAAGTGTTCGAAGATAATTTGGATGACCTTCGCCAGGTGCTTCCCGTTGAGCTTTTAGTCTGTTTGCAGCCGAAAGAAATTCACTTGCAGTAAATATAATGAAATCAGCACCATCTGAAATACCCCTAATATTCTGATTAGGAATTTTAGTTGAAATTGAACTTGGGGTTTTGAAGCCGTTGTCTCCGACAACATAGTAATCCTTTATCAAACCGTAATTTGTATTATCCTGAAACCTGACAATGCTGTTTGAATAAGATATAGGAGAAATAATAGAAATATCATTGAATCCAGCAACTTTGAATACTTTGACAGAAGAAGTATTAAAAGGTGATGCCTGATATTCAATTGTTCCAATAGTGTCTGGCGCAGTAATTTTTAATAAATTATTTGAAGCAGAGTTAGTTGCTCTGCTGTAAAAGACTTCAAGATAATCATAATATCCTGAAACAGAAGGATAGTTCAACTGATTCGGCAATGATGCTATTAAATTCATGTTTGAATTTCCACTATTCAATGAATATTCAAATGAAGATGTTGACAGTGTTATGTGGGAAAAGACTCCATTGACACCATAAATAGCCTGGTAAGTTGAAAATCCAGAATTATCATCTTTTACGAGGTAAGTAGCATCCTGAGAACCTCCGTTACCAAGAACGAGTTTACATTTAATTAAGGATCCCGGTATATAACCAGGTAAAGACTTATTGAATGAGAAAAATTCATTGTATCCTATTCTCTGACTAACCCATAGATTACCTGTTGTACCGAGATTATTAACTTCTGGTTCTTCAAAGAACTTATCAGTAAAAAATTGCAGTGGACCTATATTTGGTACATTTGGTGATGCATTTTCTGCCATCCTTAGACCATTTAATCCTCCAAACGTTATAAAATAAAAGTTTGAGTTAGAATATGTATTAAGTTTATGGAAATAAGATTGTCCTTGCAAGAACCACTGGTGTGGCGACTGACCGTAAAAGAGAATAAAATCATCGTCATTGAACACACCGTCTTGTTCTCCTGAAACAAAAACAGGATTTTGAACTAAATCGTCAGGAACAGATGAAGAATTTAAATAGGGTAGTTCAGCTCCGCCATTCCCATAAATCTTTATGGTTCTTGGGTCTATACCTGATACATTTATTCCTGCCTGACTAAGAAAATTCTTGTCCAGTTTATATATCCCGGTTTCTTTAACTTCAATTTTGTAGAAATCACCGGAAGCAAGAACAGAAGGAACAACAGACTTTTTTATAGAATTATACTCTTGAGTAACCCAGTTTTTCGAAATTGCCCAGTTGACTGCAATATCTCTCATGAAATCATCTTCTGCTTTTGAGTTAGGTTTTGAAGAATATAAAGGATTTGATGAGAATACTATTCTGAATCGCAAAATAGTTATTCTGCGTATACTTCTCGATAGGGGATTAAACTGAATTGGGTTAATCTGAGCAACGCCAAAATATTTATTTCTGAAAATTCCATCCTGAATAAATTCAGTATTTAATTTCGGGTAATATGAATTCAAAGAATATAATGAATCGTTGTATTTATAATCGAAAATCACTTCGATTTTGTCTTTAGAGCGTTTTGGTTCAGGTACAGGCTTTACGTCGATATTATTAATTTCTTCATACTTAACATCTAAAATTTCAATACGGTTATTTGAATTACCTGGTGTAATGACAGGAAAAAATCTGCTTCCGATATCAGGATAACCGACTTGGTTTGTGTTATGAACTGAATTGAGAAATTCTAAAGCAGTGGTGTATTTTGGGATGAATTCAATTTCTACATATGAGTTACCCGAGGATATGACCTTGAAATCCACAGATGAGGAATAATGATTATTAATAATGTCATTATTCGCATCTGCCTGAGAAAACAGAAGCGAAGCAGAGAAAAAAAGCATTATTAAATTTACGAATTTAAATATCTGCATAAACTTTTTTATAGTAATAATTTAAACATAAAAGTATAACAAAAAACCATTCATTAAAGATTAGCTTCACACCGAATTGTTAGCCTTTAATAAATGGTTCGTTATTTTTAATAGTTGAATTTTTAATTTATAAATAGTATCGAAATACTTATACTTGGTCTCCTTTTATTTTTACAAAGATATACTTGATAACAAAAATAGTCAAGCCCTTAAAATAAAATTTTTACTTTTTACGCTTTATACCCATTTTATCGATAGCATCGAGGTTTTGTAGAGCATTCTTTGCAGCTTCCTGTTCAGCTTGTTTTTTTGATTTTCCCTTACCTATACCGAGACAATGATTTGCGAGATGGACTTCTACTGTAAATAGTTTATGATGCTCCGGACCTTCTTCCTTAATAACTCTGTAATCAGGAATGAAATCAGTATGTGCCTGAGCATATTCAAGAAAACGGCTTTTAAAGTTCTCATCGAACTGATTGAGCCATTTTACATCAAGTTTTGAGAATATTTCTGAATTCAAGAATTTCTTTGCATTCTCGTAACCTGAATCCAAAAAAATTGCACCTATGAGAGCTTCGTAAGCATCCGCAAGTATAGCATCATAACCCTGATCAATTGATTTCAAAGCAGTATTAGATGCGAGGAGAAAGTCTTGAATTTTAATATTTTTTGCTCTTTCAGCAAGAAATCTTTTGTTGACCAGAATTGAACGAAACTTAGTAAGATCACCTTCTTCATTTAATGGAAAATTTCTGAATAGAAACTCTGCAACAATCAAGTCAAGAACAGCATCTCCAAGAAACTCAAGTCGTTCGTTTGATATAAGATTTACTTTTGACGGTTCTTTTTTAATTTTAAGGAAGGAACGGTGTGTAAGTGCGTTTATAAAATAATTTTTATCGATTATTTTATAATGAATGGCAGTTTGGAATTTTTCAAAGTCAATTTTTTTTGTTGCTTTCGAAAAGGAATCTTCTGTCGGAGATTCCTTTTTCAAAAACGGTATAAATATTTTTAACTTCTTAAATGATTTAAACATAAAACACGAAAAGGAACGTGTATATTAATTTTCAAATTTTCTGAATACGATTGCAGTATTATGTCCGCCAAATCCCGAATTATCTGATAAGACCGTTTTTACCTCTCTCTTGACAGCTTTATTCGGGGTATAATTAAGGTCACAATCCGGATCTTTTTCTGTATAATTAATTGTAGGAGGTATTATTCCATATTTAATAGTTAATAAAGCGGCAATTGATTCAATTGCACCCGCAGCTCCAAGTAAATGTCCAATCATAGATTTAATAGAATGTACATTAAGTTTCTGAGAATGATCACCAAATACAGATTTAATTGCAGCAGTTTCATTTCTGTCATTTGGAAGGGTTGATGTGCCATGAGCGTTAATTACGTCAATATCATCCAGCTTCATACCTGAATCAGCTATTGCTATCTTCATTGCACGGGCAACTCCTTCTCCGTTAGGAGCAGGTTCAGTTATGTGATGAGCATCAGCTGTCAAACCGACACCTTTAATCTCACCATAGATATTTGCACCTCTTGCAATAGCATGTTCAAGACTTTCAATAACAAGTGTTGCACCGCCTTCACCCATTACGAATCCATCACGTGTTTTATCAAATGGACGCGATGCAGTTTCAGGAGAATCGTTACGTGTTGAGATAGCTTTCATTGCATTGAACCCACCAATTCCCATTGGACAAATAACAGCCTCGGCACCACCAGTAATCATGACATCAGCATCACCTCTTTGAATAAGCATAACTGAATCAATGATAGCATTAGCCGATGTAGCACAGGCCGATGTAGTTGCGTAATTAGGTCCTTTCAGTCCGTATTTCATAGAAATTCTTCCAGCTGCAATATCCGCAATCAGCATAGGTATGAAGAATGGGCTTATTCTATCTGGATTTCCACCGCGTTCGTAAAGAATGTTTTGCTGTTTATGGTAAGTCCACATACCACCTATACCGGAACCGTAAACGACACCAATTCTTTCTTTATTAACTGATTCAAGTTCTAAACCGCTATCAGATATAGCCATATCGGATGCAACCATAGCATACTGCGTGAATGGATCTATTCTTTGAGAAAGTTTTCTATCCATATAATTTAATGGATCGAATCCTTTAAGTTCTGCAGCGAATTTCGTTACAAATTCTGTAGTATCAAAATAAGTAATCGGACCAACACCACTTTTGCCTTCAACAAGTGAATGCCAGAACTCATCTATTGTTAATCCAATAGGAGTAATTGCTCCCAAGCCTGTTACTACAACTCGTTTTTTCATTTATTGTATATTAACCTTTTTTTGCAAGAATATAATTTACTGCATCATCAACTTTTGCAATTTTTTCTGCATCTTCATCAGGAATCTTAATATCAAATTCTTCTTCAAATTTCATAATAAGTTCAACTGTATCAAGTGAATCTGCACCTAAATCGTTAATAAAATGTGCTTCGGTAGTGATCTTAGATTCCTCGACTCCTAGTTTATCGATGATCGCTTGTTTAACTTTTGCTTCGACTTCTGCTTTTGTCATTTTAAATTACTCCTTTAATTTATTAAATAATTGGACAATATAGTTATATATTACGTATTTTTAAAGTATAAAAGGTATTCTGAAGTATATTTTTTCGGTTAAATATATAACCCGAATTATATCGTTAGATTTACTAATAATAGAGAAAAATACATCATTGAAAATCTTTCTGAGGTCGTCTTACTTTAAAATCACCTTTTAACGGATATTTATTGTAATTTACATTATTTATTATTGTTTTTCCGTTATCTTTTTGAGATGTTCCTGCCCAGATACCTACTGCATAAGGTTTTTCTTTCACATAAACGAGTGATTCAAAAATAATTACGTGTGTTTTCCAAACAATAAGATCACCTGTAATAATGTCACTTAAACTCGTAATAGACACAATCGGCATAAAATCCTGAAAAAGTTCATCATTAAACAGGTCTCGCGAAAGAGCGTTTTCTTTTGGTGTTTTATACCCTGCTTTAAAAAGAGTATTGAGAACAAAAATATTGCATTTTGAAGTATTCTCAATTATGAGCTGAAAATTATTTAGCCAGTACAGATATGTCGTATCTTCAGATGGTGAATACATTTTGTTTTCTCTTTCATTTAGAGCAGTTGTAATAATATCATGTTTTTCGTTTAAATCTGTTTTTATGTTCAAAGTAATAGTATCTGATGTATCATCCCCAGTATCTTCAGATGAAGCTGAACAACCAGATAATAATACTGATACTGCAACGAAAGAAAGACCTAAAAAAAGAAATAACAGAACTCTCAAATTTACTCCATTAATTTATGTATACTATTAAAATACGTATCATAAATCTCATAAAGGTCTAAGTTAATATAGTTGTTGATCTTTAAAAAAGTTCCTCCAGTTTTACCTATTAATTCAATAAACACTTTATTCTTTTCGGCAAGATCATATATTCTTTGTTTATACTCTTTTGGAGCTGAAATAATTATCCTTGATTGTGATTCACTAAAAAGAACAAAATCTTTTCGAGTATCAGCAGAAACAAAAACTTTACAACCTACGTATTTATTACCCATTATACAGCATTCAGCTAATGCTACAGCGAGCCCGCCATCAGAAACATCATGAGCGGATTTGATAAGACCGGCATTTATTGCTTTTAGAACAAAGCCATGAAGACTCTTTTCATTTTCAAGAGATATCTGCGGAGCGCTACCTTTCACTATTTTGTGTATTCTGCTTAGATATTCTGAACCTCCGATTTCGTAGAAATCCTTTCCTATAATGTAAATATCGTCATTCTCATTTTTGAAATAACTTGTCATCATTTTACTAATATCTTCGATCAATCCCACCATTCCTATAGTTGGAGTAGGGAAGACTGCATAGTCTTTTGAAAGATTATAAAAACTTAAATTACCGCCTGTTACCGGAGTTCCAAGAAATCTGCAGGCTTCACCCATACCCTTAACACACTCTACAAACTGATAGTACATTTCGGGATTATAAGGATCACCGAAATTCAGACAGTTTGTAATAGCAAGAGGAACTGCACCTGTACATACGACATTCCTAGCACTTTCGCATACAGCTATCATACCTCCGGCATAAGGGTTCAGATATGAGTACCTACCATTGCAGTCAGTTTTCATAGCAAGGCCTTTATTAGTTCCTTTTATCCGAACCACTGAAGCATCGCCGCCAGGCATTAATGATGTATTCGTACGTACTTGAGTATCATACTGTTCGTAAACCCATCGTTTATTCGTTATATTAGGTGATGATAAAAGTTTCAATAAAACTTCATTGCTGTCATCAGGTTCAGGTACCTTGTTTTGATCAAATACAGAAGTCTCTTTTAAATAGTCAGGTTTCTTTGTATCTCTTATATAAACCGGAGCACCTCCGCCAAGAACGAGAACATTAGCAGGAATATCGGCTTCAAGTTTATCTTTGTAATAAATTTTAATTCTATCATCTGAAATTACTTTTCCTACCTCAACACAGTTTAAATCCCATTTGTCAAATATTTCTTTTACGATTTTCTCTTTTCCGATATGAGCAACAAGAAGCATCCTTTCCTGTGATTCTGAAAGCATAATTTCGTAAGCTGACATATCCTCGTCGCGAAGCGGGACTTTGTCAAGATTAATCTCCATTCCGCAATTACCTTTAGCACTCATTTCGCTTGAAGAGCAGGTGATACCTGCAGCACCCATATCCTGGATTCCCACTACAGCTCCAGAACGAATGACTTCCAGCGTTGCTTCGAGGAGCAGTTTTTCAGTGAATGGATCGCCAACCTGAACACTTGGTCTTTTGGATTCCGATTCTTCCGAAATTTCTACTGAGGCAAATGTTGCTCCGTGAATACCATCTTTCCCAGTAGATGAACCTACTATGAATACAGGATTACCGACGCCTTCAGCAGTTGCAGAAGCTGTTTGAGTATGCTTAACTATACCAACAGCCATTGCATTTACAAGAGGATTATCCTGATAACATTCTTCAAAATATATTTCACCGGCTACAGTTGGAACACCAAAACAATTGCCGTAATCACCCACGCCTTTAACAACATTCTTAAAAAGGAATTTGCTTCGTGTTGAAATTGCTTCATCATTTTCGTCGTCGATTTTTCCAAATCTTAAAGAATTAAGTGCAGCTATAGGACGTGCTCCCATTGTGAATATATCTCTGAGAATTCCTCCAACCCCTGTTGCAGCACCCTGATAAGGTTCTACAGCTGAGGGATGGTTGTGAGATTCAATTTTGAAGGCCACGGCAAGTCCGTCACCAATATCCACAAGTCCCGCGTTTTCTTCTCCTGCTGATACAAGAAGTTTTCCACCGCTTCTAGGCAGAGTTTTTATCTGTAAAATTGAGTTTTTGTATGAACAATGTTCGCTCCACATAACAGAAAATATTCCGAGCTCTGTGTAAGTTGGAACTCTTCCTAGTACTTTAAGTATTCTTTCATACTCATCTTTAGTGAGTCCCAGTTCAAGGGCAAGATTTAAATCTACAACGGGTTCAGTTATCATTATTACTAATTATTTTAATATTATTTTGTATAAATACCGTATTGTTTTTCGAAATAAAAAGCTGTACCACTGATAACACAAAGCGGTTTTAATAAAACGTTTACAACCGGCAAAAACATAATCAGGAATGCAGCACATCCAAACCCCATCGAGTAAAGAGGTTTTGAAGATGTAATCCTGATTTTCTGTCTAAATGTATAATATCGCCTTGTCATAGGATAATCATAAAAGTCCAGTGCATTAAAGAAAAATGAAAACAAAGAACTTAAAACTACTGAAATAATACTGCCGATTAAAGGAATAAAACCGATTAAAAAGAAAACAAAAATAAATATAAAATAAAATGATAGTTTCTTAATTTCCGAGAATATATTTAACCAAGTATCCTTCCAGAATCCCGGTTTGTAATCAGTTTTTACTCCTGTCAGATTTTCTTCGATTATTAATGATATATTTTCATTAAAGGGAGCTGAAATAATTCCACCAAAAATAAGCAAAATAAAGTAACATATAACAAGTACAAGAATAAATGAAACGACGAGGATAATCACATTAATGAACTCGGACCAGAATCCCGCTTGAGCTGCATCGGCACCTGTAAGTTTAGCACTTTGCTCCATAATTCTTGAATAAATAAGGAAAAAGGTTGAGAGATATAGAATCATGTTTAAAGTAACAGGGATAATTGAGTGAATTATAGTTTTAGGATATTTAAAGAAAAGACCTATGCTTTTAAACGGATAAATAAAACCTTCTAAAAAACTTTTCATCTAATGACTTTATAGGTTATATCCAATTGAGAAATAAAAAGTATAAGGAGCCAAGACAAGACTTTCACTTGTAAATCCTTTATTTATTATGAACATTCTTCCGACAGAAAAACTTGCTTTGCCAATTGGAGTATCAAACTGTGTCGCAAATCCTAATCCATGCTGAAGGTCTTTAAATCTTATGTCTTCAGTGTTTTCCCATGTTTTACCAAGATCATAACGAACAGATAAATATGTATCAAAAAATAATTGAATGGGAAGTTTATACCTGTATTCTAAAGATGCCAGCAATATCTGCCTACCCCTCATTTCATCTTCATGCATTCCATAAAAAGAATCTTCGCCGCCCAGTGAAAAAAACTCATAATTCGGGGTAGTTTTGTCTGTAATGCCAAAAACGAATTTTGGTCTCAAAATACTAAATTTGCTGAGTGAGATATTATGTGTAATATCTAAGGAAAGTTTTGTAAAAGTAATACCGTCGTTTAACTGATTAGTAGATGTTTCATAAATATAATTAAAATTTGTTCCTTTAGTTGCAAATGGATATTTATCTTCTGTGTCAACCCTTCCCCCAATTCTAAGTCTGAAAAGAGTCAGTTCATTTTCGGCCGGTGTTATACCCTGAATAACCTCTCTGTTTAGTTTCTCATAAACAAGCTGACCGAAAACTGTTCCAAATTTCTTTACTTGAGTACCAAGTAAAAAACTTGTTCCAAAACGAATATCTCTGTATTCCCCGTTGTTTGTAATTATAAGCTCATCATTCGTATTAGTCTGAGTGTAATCAAATATGTCTCTGTATCTATAGTAAACAGACCAATTATAAGTAAATATTGTACCGAAGAACCTATTAGATTTTAATTCGAACTGATAATTCCTGTCGCGAAGCCCTCCTTGTACAATAAGGCCTATTTCATTGCCTGTATCAAAAAGGTTCAGATTTCTAAAATCAAAGTACAGCTGGAGTTTTCTTTCATTATCTGCCCTGAAGGAAAAACGGATGTTTCTTGTACTTTTTTCTACAACATTCAAAACAAGGTCAGGTGACCCGAGTTTATTTTTGTATTTAAAATACATGCTTACCTGCTGAAAAAGATTTGTTCCAACAACACCGCCGAGAGATTCGAGAAGATCGTTGCCCTTTACTGGTTTGTCAGAAGGAATGTATGTTTCACTTAATATTAAGTTATTACTTGTCTTTTTATTGCCATTTATTCCAATGTTTCCGACTACTCCATCTGTAAAATTGATTTCGAGGTTGCCTGTTTCAATGTTGAGATAAAACTTGTCAATATCGATTAATGAATAATCAAGACTCCTAATTGTACCTGTTAATTTTTCGTAAAGAGTGTACATTTCATTCCTGTTTATAATTTTCCCTTTATTGTAATTTCCGTATTCATTCAGGATATTATTAATAGAGGAAATAATTGCAGAGTCAGCAGTCAGATTCGTGTTCTTATTATTAGTATTGTTGAAGTCAAATGTTGGAATAATTTTATTAAGCACCGGATTATTTACTGAAACATACTCGATCTCATTCTTTAAGCCTGATTTATAAATATTTACAAAGACATTACTGAAACATCCGGTTTTGTAAATATCCCTCAGCCTCTTTTCTATCGTAACGTATCTTACAAACGTGTTCTCCTGCTCGAGATAAATAATATTCTTGAGAGAGTCAGGGATGTTCTCGGATTTCAAATAAACGTTACCGTTGAAAATAAAATTATTGTAATTGTCCGATGCTTTTTCCTCTAAAGAATCTAATTTAACTAAAATACTATTTATCATCTTTTCTGCAGCATACTTACCCTTATCGACAACATAATTAATCCTATCGAAGTCAGTGGTTTTCATATTTCCGAGATCAGGTGTGATGATTATATCTGATTTCTGTATTTGTTCATCGTTAAGCTGCGCTAAAGTGATAGATAGAATCTGATCGGCAGTATTGAACGGGTCTTTAAGTTCATCCGAGCTTTTCAAAGGACTAGTTGAATTGACGGTTATTGTCAGGTCAGCCCCTTTTTCTTTAGCAACATCGACGGGAATATTTGCAGTAAGACCTCCATCAACAAGATTTCTCCCATTTACCTGAGTAGGTGAATATAAAAGCGGATAAGTAAAAGAAGCTTTAATTGATTCACTAATATTCCCATCTTCCAAAACCACTCTTTGTCCTTTATCCAGGTCTGTGGCAACTGCATAAAAAGGTACTTTAAGGTCAGCAAAATTATTCTTCGGTCTAAATCTTGCGTTAAGAAAGGTTATATTAATAAGGTCAGACAGTTGCTGACCACTGGAGAGTGAATTTGGAAGCATAGGTTCAAATCCATCAAGAGATATTGTAATAAAACCTTTATCCTGTGACTTTTTCTGGTCAACAAAAAGAAACTCTCTTTCGTATTTATTTGTCAATGCAAGTTTAGATTTCCAGTCAACGCTCTTTGTAAAATCAACAATTTCATCGGGAGAATAACCGGATGAATATAGTCCTCCAGTAATTGCCCCTACACTTGTACCGACAATCATATCGAATTTCACACCATATTTATCGAGAACATCAATAACTCCAATCTGAGCAAGTCCTCTTGCACCTCCTCCGCTTAGAACGAGTGCTACTTTCTTCTTAGTCGTTTTTACGGGAAATATATTAAACTTAGATGTATCGAATCTGCATTCCGGATTTCTGTATAATTCAAGTCTGCTCACAAGTGAATCTGAATACTCCTGAGCTAATAACGGATTAAACGTGTTTGCAAGGAACAAACAAACTACAATAAACAGAAATATTTTATTAAACTTTATCAAATATTTATTTCTTTAATATTCTTCCTATTGAGTAAACTAATAATCCAAGAACAAGTCCAGGATACATTGGTTCGATATACCCAATCCTAAAGATTATCCAAATAAATGAAAATAAAAATGACACAATCATTGCACTAAAAATCCA
>JBHELA010000062.1:0-2810 GCA_041859005.1 Ignavibacteria bacterium | reverse complement strand
GGCATAATAATAAGTATTAATTAATATTTAATAAGAACATCATTAAAATTACTTATTTTAAACAAGAATTTATAGGGCAAAATACGTCAAATTATGGATTGTGCCGGCGGGAACAAGAAAAACGGGAGAAAAGAATAAAATCAAGCAGGGTATTATTTTAAACGAATAAATTACAACGGAGGATAGCAAAAGAGGAAAATTTGAACAGAAATGGGGTGGTTTAACTGAATAAAATTTGCTTGAGCAAAATGCCCTTATATTACAAGAATGTGCAAAAAACGCCTAATATTCAACTAAAGCAATATCGCAGGCATATCGCAGGCATATCGCAGGTATATCGCAGGCATACATAAAAAAGTGAGTTTTCCGTATAAAGATTTTTACCTGCTATAGAAAACATAAAAATATGCCGCAACATTAAAGAATGCGGCGGCATAATTCTTTTCTTTTAAAGGCGGTTATTACGGAACCAATAGAAACTGTTAAGAATGAAGAACAGTATCAGTGTTCGGTAGTAGTAACTGACTGAACATCTATCGAGCCGTCGCTGTAGTAAGTAATTTTAAATAACTGCCCGTCTATTTCTTCATATTCAATATATATTACATCAGTAAAGGAAGTAATACAAGTATTGAGGTTAACTGAAGGCTCTGCTTTAGTTTGAACTGAGAATGAAAGCAGTGAGAAAAGAAACACGACGAGGAAAAAAATCTTTTTCATGATTTTATTTTAATTTGGTTAATAAAAAATTGATTCGAGTCAAATTATTGAATTAACCAAATGATAAAAAACTTTTTTTAGGGGGTATTTTATATAGAAATCGGGGGGTCGGCTATTTATTCTGTTTATAATTACCTGATTTATTAATATATTAGGGCAATAAAAAAGAATTAATTTTATACAAATTTTGAAAATACCGAAACTGTTTCAGCATTTGGAATATTTTAATAAAGACGATTTTAAGAGTTTTGAAAGGTTTTTAAAGACACCTTTTTTGAACAGACATTTAAAATCATACACTGACATTTTCAGGATAATATCAAAAAACAAGAATCTGCTTGCGATGAGGAAATATGAAGAATTAAGGAAAACTATAATGGAGGGGTCGGGGTGTTCAGAAAAAACAACCCTGACAACAATATCGGGATTAGGCGATTTAGTAATTGAATATTTTAAGATGAAAGCGATGGATGTCAAGAATTATGAGAAGGAATATGCATTGTGTGAATACTTAATTTCAACTGGGTATTATGATATACTGGATGAAAGAATAGAGGTATGCCTGAATATACTTCTTAATGGAGATAATTTAGATGAGAGTATTTATCTGAATTATTATCAGATAGATTATTTAAACTATAGAAGTTCGGTTTTGCAAGATTCGAAAATTTTGGGTGACAAATCTATTATTGAGCAGCAGTCACATACATTGAATGCATCAAGGAATATTTTCATTTATACACTGACAAAACTTGTAATAGGCTATATTAACTATACAATTCAAAACATAGATACAACCTACAAGAACCCGGATTCTTATCCCGTTGTACTTGATTCAATGTTTGATATAACAGAGAAGCCGGAGTTTCAGACTTACGATTTACGAAAGAAATCTATAATAAAACTGTATCGCCATTTATACCTGATGTTCAGCAATCTGGGTGACGACGATTATTACAATAATTACAAGAAGTATTTTTATGAAATCAGAGACATTTTTAAGGGGGATTTTTCCAAAACACATTTTAACATATTGTTAAATTATTGTCATTTAAGAAACAGGTTAAATGATAAGGGTACAAAATTTAACACGGAGGGATTAAGGGTGTTAAGCGAATACATAGAGAACAAGATGTACATTAATGATAACAACAAGTATTTATCGCCTTTATTATACAGAAACTTTGTAGTGGGCTGCAACATACCAAAGACCAAAAATATTCTGAAAAGATTAATTGAAAACGAAACGATTAATCTGCACACAAGCCACAGAAGGGACATGAAAAATTTCGGGAGTGCATATTATTATTACCTTAACAAAGAATACGGGAAGGCGATTAAATGTATCATTGAGTTAAATCACCCCAAATTTATGTATAAATATGATATACGCAATCTTGAGCTCAAGATATATTTTGAAAAGAAAAATTACATCGAATTAAAGAATGTTTTGCACAATTACCATGAAAACATAAAATCAGAGCCCCTGTTTACAAGGATTGACAAGGATAAATATAAAATCATGATTGATTACTTTAACGATTTAATAAGGGCGGACGAAAAATACAGTATGACGCATGATATACTGCCTTTTGAATATTTATTAAATCAAATTAAATCAGACGCGGGGTTTGTTATGAAGCAATGGTTTACGCACAAGGTCGAATCAATAATCGAAGCACATTACATAAAATACGGATTAAAGAAACAGAACTAATACTGTTATATTCTGTATTTTCACATTGAAAGGCTGAAACTTCTTTAAAAAACAATTCCATTGACGATCAAGCTTTCCATAAATCACCTCATTTAATGCTCATTTTGTATGAAATGTTTTCTTTTTTAGTACCCCTAAAGCACTGTTAATACAGCTATATATTCCCCGCATAATTCTTTCGAGCCGAAATTTCTATATAAAATAGGTGCTAAAAAAAGTTTTCGGATTAACCCCGATTTTATTAAACTTCATAAAATTTTAAGAACATTTTAGAATAAATAGTATGGAAGTATTTAAAGCATCAAATAAATAATGTCAAAAGATGAAAATTATTTTTCATAAAGAACAAGAAATAAAAAATTCAACCGGAGAA
>JBHELA010000221.1:0-12359 GCA_041859005.1 Ignavibacteria bacterium | reverse complement strand
ATCCCTGTATGCAGTTATATACGGCGCCGAGAGAAGATTATTTTCAAGATCATAACTTGCAGTAAATGAGAATCTCCACTTGGGTGTCGGGCTTACATTCAGGCTGGCACTTACATTAGATGTTTTGAAAATTCTTGTGGGATTCTGCCTGTTCTCGCTGAAATTATAATTGAGTGTACCCGAAAGTGGGACATTAAGATAAGGTTCATCAAAAGCAGAACGATATGTAGACCGTTCAATTTTTAATGAATCATATTTTTTGCTGTCTTCCTCATCCCTCCTCGTACTGAACCCGAAATTGTACGAAGTCGATACGTTAATATTAAAAGATGATAACTGTGCAATTTTGCCGTCACTTATTAGAAATTCATTAACTCTTGTTTGTTTATCGGAATCAAATTTATATAAATTGAACGTTGCATTCCCGCCTATATTCAGAAAACTTCCAATCTGTGTTCTGAAGTCAGTAAAAATTTCCGACCATTTAAGTGAGTCTGCAGCAAAGTTATAATTCACACCCGCATTAATGTTGAACAACTGAAACTTGTTTTCGGTTGTGTCATTAAGCCTTGTTTTCATCTCAAAAAGATTACCCAAAGTGAAACCTACAGACTGCTGTTCATTAGAGGGTGCCGTTCCGAAAACACGTCCGTCATAATAAGAATACTTAACAGGATTTCCGAAATCGTCCTCATACATCCCGTAGTATCCCCAGCCGGGTGAAGAGAAATCAGGTGTAAAATTGTAATACACAGCCGGTGTTACTGTATGTTTTATACCGGTAATATTAAAAACCTTTGGGTTAAATATACCTATCAGTTTTGTATTAAGAGATATTCCCATATTGAAATACCTTACCGCCTTATATGCGTCATTCTCAACCGTAACAAGTGAATCATTAGCATCCCTTTCTTTTGTTATATATTTGTTGTACCAAATTTCAGTATAATTAAAATACGGACGTATATTAAAATACTTGAATGTGGGAGCAAAATTCAGTCCCACTCTGTTAATCAGTCCTAAATTAGAACGTATTTCATCATTATACTGTCCTGCAATTTTAGTTCTGTTATTTAAAAGAGTTCCGCTGTAGGAATAAGAAAAGAATTCATACAGCTTCTGGTCGCCTCCTGTATAGTCTTTCCTGAAAGGATATGTCTCTGAAATATTAAAACTGACAGATGGAAGTCTTTCGTTTAAATCTCCTGTTTGTAAATTCTGGTCTCTGTAATAGTTTGCAGAAAATGAAAACGGAGTCTCTTCCCAGTACTTTGAAAATGTAAGATTCGAAACTACATTCTGACGAAGCAAATCAGGTAATGCATTCGTTGAATTATCATAATAACTCTTTCCGCTTACAAAAGTTAAATTTCCTGTTAATGAGCTTGTAGGTGTAAACTTCTGATTATGATTAAGGCTTAGTATCCATTGGTTAGAACTGAATTTATCAGGATCTTTTTCTTCTCCTTTGTTTATCAATGAATATCCCGCTTCAAACGTTCCGTCATAGAGATACTTCTTCGCATACCTGAACCTTGTTGAGAAGTCATACCTTCCTTTTGTGAATACAGTACCTTTTATAGCAAGGTCTATATAATCATTAATCGCCCAGAAATATCCGGCATTCGCAAAATATATTCCGTATGTATTATCGTTTCCCCAGCTCGGTACGATAAATCCTGATGACCTGCCCGTCTTGTTCGGTAATACGATAAAAGGCACCCAAAATACAGGAACTCCTTCTATGTACAGGAATACAGACTGAGCTATTATTTTATCGTTAGGCATAAGTTTCATTTTAGGAGAATAGAAATAATACTCGGGGTCTTTCTTATCAGTAGAAGTAGTGTATAAGCCGTCTTTAATAAAGAAAATTTCAGGTGTTACTTTCTTGATTTTTTCTCCATAATAATATCCTACGTCCGCATCCGAATATCCCATTGAGATTGTTCCCCGCTGACTCTTAAAACTATAAGTCAGTTTTGAGCCTTCAAACTTATCACTCCCTTGCTGCATTAGCGGAGTTTGTTTAAAAACCAAGGCACCCGAGGAATCGGTCTCTATTCCTAAAGCTTCAAGTATCTGCGTTTCCCTGTCCATCACTATGATTCCTGCATTCAGTTTCATATCTGTGTAATCCACAACTGCTTCGTTATATAAATACATTTTGTTTGTCTCGAGAAGAAAAATTACAGAGTCGGAAGCGGAGTAATTTAATATGTCCTTTATATCGGATTGAACGAACTTCGCAGTGTCTTTTGTCGAAGTCTTTGACGAATCATTTTTGTTATTAAGTGAATCTGTTGCTTTTGCGGTATCACTCTGTGCGTATACGATTGATGTGAAGAAAAACAGAAATAATATTGCAGCAATTCTTACCAACTACTATTTAATTACAATATCATTTGAGAGTTCATCCACATCATCACTGTTTCTGGGAAACTCTTTCATGAGTACTTCTTTTATTTCATCAAGTGCTTTAATTATTCCGTTCTTATAATGTCCGCCTTTGAACTCATTTATCAGATGATTTGTGATAACATCCCATTTCTCAATTGAAATCTTATTGTTGATTCCTTCATCTGCAACAACTTCAAATTTCTTTTCCTTGAATAGTACAAACAGCAGAACTCCTGTCTTATCCTTTGTTTTCTCCATTCCAAGCTTGAAGAATTCCTTCATTGCAAGATCTCTTGTTGTAATTTTTCTGTCTATCCAGGCTCTTCTCATCTGAAAGCAAAGACGAATCTCGCCTGAAGTAAACTTCTCAATTTCAGCAATATGATTCTTTATTGCATCAAGCTCGTCTGCACTGATATATTTCTTAATGTAGTTTATCGGCATATAATTAGTATTTATTTTTCTTTTTATTAACTATCAGAACTTGTATTATGCATATTTATCTTAATCATTCATACTTACTCTTTATGCTGCATGGTTTTCATAACTCATGTTAGTTTATTGTATCACCAGCTTCCGCTTGAACCGCCTCCGCCAAAGCTTCCGCCTCCACCAGAGAATCCTCCAAACCCTCCGCTGCTGCTGCCTCCACCCCAGCCACTACTGCCACCTCCAAAGAAACCGCCTCCTCCCCAGTGTCTTCCGCCCGTGTAAGTTCTACCCTTCCAGCCGAATATCCTGCTGAGTATTGACATAAGTATGCTGAATCCGATAAATCCGAAAATTATTACGATAAATATCGGTATTCCAAAACAACAAGTCCCGTTATCTTTTTGCTTCTTTTTATCCGCCGTATATTCTCCTTTTGTAACAGCTATAATCGCATCAACTCCTCTGTTTATTCCTTCGAAGAACCTTCCTTCTTTAAAATATGGATTCATTTCTTTTGTACGAATCTGTGTTGTATATGCATCCGTCAGCACTCCTTCGAGGCCATAACCTACTTCTATCCTTAGCTTTCTGTCATTCTTTGCTACTAATACGAGTACACCGTTATCCTTTCCTTTCTGTCCAATCTTATTTTTCTCAGAAATTGTATGCGATACATCCTCAATAGATTCGCCGTCGAGAGAATTTATCATGTACACAACTATTTGAGTGGATGTTTGTTTATCAAAATCCTCAAGCTTCTTGAGCAGTATATTAATCTCGCTTTGAGATAATGTTCCTGTTTCATCAACAACATACTTGGCAAATGCTGTAGGGTTTTGACTAAGTGAACGTGATGGCTGCTCTTCCTGGGTATAAACCTTAAGAGAAACTACAAATGATAATAATACGAGAATAATCCTAAAAGCTTTCAAAATAAATTAATTTAATTAACCATAATTTGATAAATTTATGCGTCATAATAAATGTAAATCATAACATTTCGCATAAGAATGCTATAAAAAACAAAAAGCGGTTTAAGCTTAAACTTAAACCGCTGAATATAATTTTTGTTAGTATATTTTTAGCCGCCGGCTTCAGTTATTTTCTGAAGGTCAGCATCTTCCATCTTTATGAATGCATATCTCTTTTCAATTTTTGCTCTGGAGATTTCATCAAATACGTCCGACATAACATTGTATTTCATCTTTCTGTCGAACTTCAATAGGAGAAGTAATTGATCATTTACAGCAAATATTTTCTCGAGTTCTGTTGCTACATTCTTTATCTCGATTTTTTTCATCGCAGATTCAGAACCGTCAGGATTGCCCTGAGCGAAGTAAACGTTGCCTTTGTCAGATACTCTGACATAGAGAACATTACCCATATCAACTTTTACTTTATCTTTTACGTCACCTTTTGGAAGAGAGACTTTCATTAACTGAGGAGCAGACAAAGTAGTCGTAAGCATGAAGAATGTAAGAAGAAGCATAATGACGTCCACCATTGGGGTCATGTCAATATGCACACCTCTTCCAAGCCCAGACTTTTTCTTTCCTTTTCCACCACGTACTTCCGGGGCATCGAAACCGCCACCACCAGCCATATTTTAAACTCCTGTGTTTTTAGTTAACAAAATAATTATTCCTTTGCTTCTGATTTTATCATCGTAACCAGAGAGAACACCTTGTTATCCGATTCATGCAATGACGTCATAAGGTCCTCAAATACTCCGTAAGGAACATCCTTGTCACCTTTTACGACAACCTGGAATTGTGCTGATTTATTCCCTGAAACTGTCTTTAGTGCAGATTTAATATCAACAAGTGTTTTCTCAAACTGTGCTTTATTCATCACATATACTTTTCTCTTAATTTCCTTGTCTCCCACCTTTCCCGTTGTTTGTACGGGGCTTTGTGACAGAGAATCAGGATGGTATAAGCCTATTCCGAATTGATCGCCAAATACCTTTTCGCGGATTTTGTAGTTATCTACATCAAGGAATATATCGCCTTCTTTTGAAAGAGAAATTGTCATAACATCGGTTTCTTTCATCTTATTATCAGGGTCAGAATAAACAGACTTTGGCAGTGAAACTTCAACAGCCTCTGATTCCGCAGCCCTGAAAGTTGCCGTTAACATAAAAAACGTAAGCAACAGCATAATAACGTCCACCATAGGAGTCATATCAATACTGATTTTCGGCTTTCTAATATCTCTGACTTTTTTCATTTGTTCTTTTTAAAAATTTTGAAAAAGTTAAACCGAAATCACTTACTTGGACTTGAAAGCAATGATTGATAAAATGTTATATGTAGCTTCGTCTATCATATAAGTTATATTTCCAACTTTTGTAAGGAAGAAATTGTATGATATCGTTCCTACGATAGCACCAAAAAGACCCAAAGCAGTGTTTATAAGAGCTTCAGAAATACCTGATGAAAGTTCTGCGGCATTTGGGGTACCCGCTGTTGCAAGTGCCTGGAATGAACGAATCATTCCTAGTACCGTTCCGAAAAGACCAACGAGCACTGATACTGATGCGATAGTCGCAAGTGCCGGAAGGTTTGTGTTTAATAACGGAAGTTCAAGACCCATGGCTTCTTCAATGGCATTCTTTACTTCTTCGAGTTTTCTTTCTGAATCCATATTCTTATCGAGAACAAGAACCTGATATGTTTCCAGTCCCTGTTTAAGAATATTGGCAATCGAACCTTTTTGCTTGTCGCATAATGCAATTGCTTCTTCAGTGTTGCCTTCCTTCAATGATATCTGAATCTTCTTAAGGAAGTCTTCGATGTTTCCCTTACCCTTTGCTTTTGCGAGCGAAAGAGCTCTTTCAATCGTATATGTAATAACCATAATACTAATTGTCATAAGAATAGGAACGACAACACCACCGAGATAAACAGCACCTAATAAGTTAGCAGGTGTGGTTTTTTCCGGGTTCTTAAAGTTTGCCGGGTTTCCGAGCACAAACATGTACAGTACTAATGCCACGATAAAAGCAACGATAATCAGTACAGCCGTGAATAATCCGGATTTTTTCATTGAGTTTTAACCTCCGATTTCTTTGGTTTTAATTTTTTGAATATATTTGTTTGAAAAATTTTTATTTGAAACTTGCAACTGCTTCTTCGTTCGAATTGTAGCAGTCAAATATTAAAGATAATTTTGTTATCACAAAAAGGTTCTCAAGGTTTTTGTTTAACCTTGTAAGTTTTATTTCGCCTTCCCGTTTCTTGTAGTTAGCGTGTGCTGATATAAGGACTCCAAGAGCTGTACTGTTAAGGTACATAACATCTCCGAGGTCTATGATAAGCTTACTGTTACCTTCTTCGGCTACTTCTTTAATAGCAAACTTGAGATCATCGGTCTCGTCCCCGCCTATAAAACTTCCTTTTGGTTCAAGGATATAAATATTTTTCTCCTTGACTTCAGACGATTTAATTTTTGCTGCCATACTATTTTATGAATTTAATTTGTCAAAATACTGTAATTAAATATTAATTTCAATTATATAATGAAAAATATTTTTTCACTATACTCAATTTTGGAGCAAATTCAGTATTTTTCCGTTAATTTCTTCTATTTCGCCGAGTCCGTTTACTTCTAAAATCTTTTTATTATTTTTATAATAGTCAAGCACCCGGCTCGTTGCTTCGCTGTATATTTTAAGTCTTTTGCGTATAATATCCTCCGTATCATCAACTCTCCCCCTTTTCAGAAGCCTCTCCACAATTTCATCATCCGTTGTTTTAAGATATACTACTTCAATTTGCTTAATTCCCATTTTGTCAAATATTTTATCAAGTGCAATAGCCTGTTCGTACGTCCGAGGAAACCCGTCAAGTATGAATCCTGTTTTTCCTTCGAGATTTTCTCTCAGAGCTTTATAGACTATTTCTATCATTATTTCGTCGGGAACAAGAGAACCCTTTTCAACGATTTGTTTAGCTTTTAAACCGAGCTCGGATTGTGCATCGATTTCTTTCCTTAAAAATTCCCCGGTAGAAAAATGAAATAGATTTAAATTTTGTGCTATCAATTCCGATTGCGTACCTTTGCCAACTCCCGGAGGCCCGAATATTATTATCTGGTGCATAAATGAAGTATTGAAGTTCTTAATTATTCTTGACAGCTAACTGACCGCAGGCAGCATTGATATCTATTCCGCTGCTGTTTCTGAGGTTAACAGTTACTCTATTGCTGCGTAAAGTATCTGTAAAATTGTATAATTTATTTGAAATTAAAAGTGAATTTTCTTTACTGAGATTAATTTTTTCATGGTTTTTCTCGTTTAGTTCCTTTATAGGTTCTGCAAGTTCAAAATCAACGGGATGGAATGGAATGATGTTTATGTTGCAAGGTACCATCCTTGAAAGCTTCACAAGCCTGTTTATATCATTTTCAGTATCATTAAGTCCCTCAAAATATACGTATTCATATGTAATTTTATTTCCCGTAACCCTGTAAAAATAAACCAGCTCCTCATACATTTTTTTCAGATTGTTGACCTTTCCTGTAGGTATAAGCTTTTCCCTGAATCCATTGTCAGTGCTGTGTAACGAAAAAGCAAGCTTCACGTTGGAAAGTGATGAGTTGCTTTTTATGTCATCGGCAAATTTCTTTATCCTGTTCACAAAACCCACTGTCGAGACAGTAATTCTTTTCGATGAAATTCCGAGACCTTTTTTATCGGTTAGAATTAAAAGTGATTTAAGAACATTCTCGTAATTCAATAAAGGCTCGCCCATCCCCATGAAAACAATGTTAGTTGGTACAACTCCGGTAATCTTTATCATCTGATAAACCTGTGAGACAATCTCGCCCGCAGAAAGATTTCTGTTGAGGTTCATTTTCCCTGTTGCGCAGAATCCGCACCCCACGTTGCATCCTGCCTGTGTTGAAATGCAGAACGTATCCCTCTCTTCATCAGGAATATGAACACTTTCTATCCTTACCCTCCTCATGCTTTCATCTGTGGTCTCAAAAAGAACCTTTTTTGTCTTGTCATTCGGGGATTCTGAAACTGCAATATTTATTAATGAAGTTATGATGAAAGATATGTTTAATGATTCCTTCAATTCTTTAGGTATGCCTGTAATATCTTCTATTAATTCAGAGAATTTATTATGTACTGACCTGAAAACCTGTTCAGCTCTGTATTTTGGAATTCCTTCCTTCACGAATAAATCACTTAATTCAGCTAGCAATAAACTTCTTATATCATTTCCCATATGCAATAATATGCATTCTTATGTTCTTTTTCTACTCTAATTGATTTATGTTTATCATTTACGCGTTTAAAGATCTATTATTCTTTATTCTCATTTTTAAATTGAGTATTTTAGTTTTCTACAATTAAAATTCACGGAAAAAGTTTTTTATACATAGATGTCTTTTGATATTTCAAGTTTAAATCCCGCTCAGAGAAATGCTGTTGTATGCATTGATGGTCCTTCTTTGATTATTGCAGGTGCTGGAAGCGGAAAAACAAGGGTACTTACGAGCAAGATTGCGCATCTGATTGAAAGCGGAATTAATCCTCATGAAATACTCGCCCTTACTTTTACGAATAAGGCTGCCAAAGAAATGAAAGAACGGGTTATCCATTTTGCAGGTAATCGCTCTGAACAAATCTGGATGGGTACTTTTCATTCTATGTTTGCAAGAATTCTCCGAATAGAAGCTGAGCTCCTTGGTTTTACTCGAAACTTCACTATTTATGATACTAACGATTCTGTCGGCGTTATAAAGAACATAATGTTGGAGCAGAATATATCACCCGATAAATTCAATCCCAAAAGTATTCATTCATACATCAGCAAAGTTAAGAATAAAGTGATACTCCCGCCCGAATTTAACAAATTAGCTAATACACAATTTGAAAATATTGTAAGCGATGTTTATACTGAATACTTCGAAAAAATGCGAAGAAATAACTCTATGGATTTCGACGACCTGCTTGTTTATCCTGTTATACTTCTTAACAAGTATGAGGAAGTCCTCAGGAAATATCAGAACAGATTTAAGTTTATACTCGTCGATGAATATCAGGATACAAACAAAGCACAGTACGAAATTGTTAAAGCACTATCAGCAGTACATAAGAATATAACAGTCGTCGGCGACGACGCACAGTCAATCTATAAATGGCGTGGTGCGGAGATACAGAATATTTTCGACTTCAGAACTGATTTCCCTGAACATAAAATTTTCAGACTCGAACAAAACTACCGTTCAACTAAGAAAATACTCGATTTTGCCGGAATAGTAATAAACAAGAATGTTAAGCAGATTGAAAAGAAGCTCTGGACAGATAATAACGTTGGTGACCATATCACTATGATTGAGTCAATTACTGATAAAGAAGAAGCTCTTAAAATTTCAAGATATATTTCAAAAGAAATACAGCATAGGAAATTAAAATTTAACGACGTTGCAATTCTTTACAGGACTAATGCCCAGTCGCGTACGTTCGAAGAGTATTTCCGCCTTAACGCCATTCCATACATAATAGTTGGCGGAATAAGATTTTATGAACGAAAAGAGATCAAGGATATTCTTGCTCATCTTAGAATCATCGTAAATCCCGCAGATGAAGAGTCTTTATCACGCGTCCTTCTTCTGAAAGAAGGTTTCGGCAAAACAACAATGGATAAGCTCAGGGATATTGCTTCAGAACAGAAAAAGAACTTGTATCAGGTAATCGAATCAACCGATAATCTAGGCAGTATCACTGGTAAAGCAAGGAACAAAATTCTTGAACTTTTAAACTTTATTAATAAGTATAAATACCTCAGGGATGATATTGAACTGCACGAACTAGTTAGAGGCGTTATTGATGAAATGGGGATATTGAAAGCCCTTCGTCTTGAGAACACAAATGAAGCGGAAGAAAGAATTAATAATATTGATGAGTTTGTTTCTGCCGTTGCTGATTATACGGAATCAAATAACTCACCCTCGCTGGATGATTTCCTGTCGCAGGTTTCTCTCGTTAGTGATATTGATGAAATCGACGATAAAAAGAATGCAGTAACATTGATGACCATTCATGCCTCCAAAGGACTCGAATTCCCCGTTGTGTTTATTGCAGGTGTTGAGGAGGGAATTTTTCCGGTTACAGGTTCGTTAAATTCTCTTGAAGAACTTGAAGAGGAAAGAAGGCTTTTCTACGTTGCAGTAACACGCGCAATGGTGAAACTTTATGTCTCGTTTGCTGATATGCGGTACAGGTTCGGGAATAAGATGTATCAGATTAAATCAAGATTTCTGAAAGAGATTGAAGATGAGTATAATAAGAAAGAACTTGTTGAGTATGAGAATTTTAAATCAGGTAAAACAAAAGTATCGTTTCAGTCTAAAAGACCAAACGCAAGTCCTGGCATTAAGTTCAAAACTATCTGCGAAGAATATGAAGATAATGATGGTGAATTTTCGGATATAGTAAAGGGCAAAGGAGTTTATCATGAAACATTCGGAAGTGGTGTCGTGATTGGCATTAACGGAAAAGGAAAAGATAAGAAAGCAGACATACTTTTTGAGGATTGCGGTCTTAAAAAGATTATTCTTAAATACGCAAAACTGAGAGTTAATTTTGAAAATTAAATAATATATAACTTGGAATTTATTAATGAATTGTGGGCTTACGTTTCAAATCCTGATTTTTTGAAGATTCTTATCAGAGATGTCGGATACATAGGATTATTCATCATAATATTCGCTGAAACTGGATTGTTATTCGGTTTTTTTCTTCCGGGAGATTCTCTGCTCGTAACAGCAGGTCTTCTTGCTGCAACAGTAGTTCCGGGAAGCCCTGCAAATGAAACTTATCTGAATATTTACTACTTAAATTTCCTGCTAATACCTGCGGCTATAATAGGAGATGCAGTCGGATATTATATTGGGAAAAAACTTGGCACAAGACTTTACAGCCGCAAGTCATCAAGGTTCTTTAAACAGGATCACCTTATTAAAACCCATAACTTTTACGAAAAGCACGGCGGCAAAACAATAATCATCGCAAGGTTTATGCCTATTATTAGAACTTTCGCTCCGACCGTTGCAGGTATTGCAGATATGCATTACCTGAAATTTGCACAATTCAATGTCTTCGGTGGATTTTTCTGGATACTTAGCATGACACTTCTTGGTTATTACCTCGGTAATATTCCGGGCGTTGAACACCATATTGAAAAAGTCATTGTAATAGTAGTATTTCTTTCAATACTTCCGGCAATAATTGGATGGTTGAAATCGAAATTCAAAAAGAAAAGTATAAATTCACAGGAATCCGAATCTTAAATTAAATAAAAGCCTCAAGAATTGAGTTCGATGTCTGTTCTTGAGGTTTTTTCCCATCAATTTTACACTTTTTCCCTCTGATACTGAGATAGCATTTTTAAGATTTAAACTGAAGTTATTTCGTATAACCTCCTGTTCTTTTTATTTCATAATTAAGGAATCTGAAACCTAATATTACTGTTTTCATGATTAATACAAATATGAAAACCGTATTGAAGTAAACAATGCATATCAAAAATAAAAGGAAACTTAATCGCTGGCTTGTTAATATTATAGCAATCATTGTCGTATCAGTAACGATAATATTCTCACAGCGTGATTCAGTTTACAGCGAGAAAAAATCCGAATCGTATATGATAATGAACTTTATTTCAGATATGCGGTCATTCCCCGATGAATCGGATGGGGAACGGAAATACTATCAGGCATTTATGAATAAAAACTTATCCCCGCTTGAAACGGATAATTACAGCGTCTGGACAAATATCGGACCTTCAAATGTTGGCGGAAGAACTTTATGTACGGCAATAAATCCTTACGACACTTCAATTATATGGCTCGGCTCTGCATCAGGCGGTTTATGGAAATCAACCTCGGGCGGAATCGGGTCAAATGCCTTTACAAACATTCAGACAGGTTTTCCTGTTCTGGCTGTCAGCAGTATTGTTATTGATTCAAATGACGTGAATATAATGTATATCGGAACAGGAGAAACATACGGTTATCAGCAGGCAGAAAACGGTCTAAGCATCAGACAAACAAGAGGAGCATACGGAATCGGAATTCTCAAAACAACAAACGGCGGATTAAACTGGACAAAATCGCTTGACTGGACAAGTAATCAGAGCAGGGGTGTATGGGATATTTTATATAATCCATTAAATCACAATATTATTTATGCGGCTACTACCGAAGGCGTTTATAGATCTTACGATGCCGGTGGGAACTGGGTTCAGGTTTATGCCGCGCAAATGGTCACTGACCTGGAAATAAACAGAATTGATACAAGTACGATATTCGCCGGAATTGGAAACCTCTCAAGTCCATCGCCGGGACTTTACAGGTCAACAGACAGCGGACTGAATTGGGCAAAACTTACAGAAGGTCTGCCCGGTTCAGCAAACGACGGGAGAATAACTGTCTCATCATATTGTTCTAATCCATCTATAATATTTGCCGTCTTCGGAAATAGAAATTCGACTGTTGGTGTTTACCGTTCC
>JBHELA010000209.1:0-3224 GCA_041859005.1 Ignavibacteria bacterium | reverse complement strand
ACCAGGATTAAGTGCAAACCATATCCGGATTAAGCGCAAACCATACCCAAACAAGGCCGGAAAAATCACATTAAACGTAATACTGATTTCGGTACGGCAAAGATTTCTGCAAAAATTTGTTCGACGGGTTAGTTTTATCATTACTTAATTAAAACAAATCACTTTTCGGATAATTCTTTCAATAGAATAGAGGTTTTAAATTACGTATATTTGCACTTTTCGTGCTATTCCTTGATGTACATAGGAAAGCGATAAAACAATAGACAAGAATGAGATTATCAAAGTTTTTTTTACCGACTCAAAAGGAAGATCCGACTGATGCAGTGGTTGCATCGCATAAACTTTCAATAAGGGCAGGACTTTTCCGTTTGCTTACTTCAGGCGTTTATTCAGTATTGCCTCTTGGACTTATAGTCAAGAACAAGGTTGAGAAGATAATACGCGAGGAGATGAATACGATAGGAGGGAATGAATTCCTTCTGCCTGCACTTTCGCCGTATGAACTATGGAATGAAACGGGTAGGCTTGATGATTTCGGTGATATTATATTCAGAATAAAGAACAGGGAGCTTGTTTTAGCGCCGACGCATGAAGAGGTCTTTACTTCTATATCAAGAAATTACATAACATCATACAAACAACTTCCGCAGATGTGGTACCAGATACAGACGAAATTCAGGAATGAATCCCGTCCGAAATCTGGCGTACTTCGAGGCAGGCAATTTACTATGAAAGATGCATATTCTTTTGATGCGACATGGGAAGGACTTGATGCTTCTTACGAACTGCAAGATAAAGCATACAGGAATATTTTCACAAGATGCGGACTAAAATTCTTTGCAGTATCGGCTTCAAGCGGAGCGATGGGAGGAACAAAGTCCGAAGAGTTTATGGTGGAATCGGAAGCAGGCGAGGATATTGTAGTAATAAGCGAAGACGGAAAGTACTCATCGAACCTTGAGGTAGCAGTTTCATTTGTCGAAAGTGTTTCAAGAATGAATACAAACCTTGCTTACGAAGAATTTCATACACCCAACATTAAATCAATAGAAGAGCTTGCAGGATTTCTTAATATAACGGATAAGTCACATTTGGCAAAGTCGAGAGTATTTGTTATTCCCGAAAAGACAGAGACGGAAAAAGACAAATATCTGCTTGCACTGGTATGCGGTGATGATGAAGTAAACGAAACAAAGCTTCAGTCTTTGTACGGTGCAAACCTAAGACCCGGACATCCTGAAGAGCTGATGGAAATAACCGGAGCAGATGCAGGTTCTATAGGTCCGATAGGCTTAAAAGGAAAGATTGAGATAGTCGCTGATCTGAGGCTGCAGGATGCTGATGAACTTGTAAGCGGTGCTAACAAGAATGATTATCACATAAAGAACATTGACCTGAAACGCGATGTTGAAGGAATAAAATATCATGATTTACGCACAGTAAAAGAAGGCGAACTTACTCTTGATAAGTCGAGCAAACTTCGCGTAACAAAGGCAATTGAAGTAGGGCATATATTCAAACTGGGGACGAAGTATTCAGTATCACTCGGAGCAAAATTCCTTGATAAGGACGGAAAAGAAAATCCTATTATTATGGGAAGTTACGGAATTGGAGTAGAGAGGATAATAGCTTCTCATATCGAGCAGAATCATGATGATAACGGAATTATCTGGGAAGGTGAGATAGCACCTTTCAAGGTAATACTTATTAATATTACAACCCAGAGCAAAGAAATTACAGAATACTGCGACTTGCTTTATGAAGAACTGAATAAAAAGAATGTTGATGTACTATATGACGACAGAGATGACCTGAGACCCGGATTCAAATTTAAGGATGCAGACCTAATTGGTATTCCATATCATATCATTGTTGGCGAGAAGAACTTTAAAAACGGAAATATTGAATTCAAAGAGAGAAAGACCGGTGAGAGAAGCATTGTTGCAAAGCATGAGATAATACCAAAACTTAACACCTTCCTTAATGCTTGACAAGGTACTTTCGGCAAAGTATATATTAGCATCGAAATCGCCGAGAAGAAAGCATCTTCTGAAGCAGCTGGGGTTTGACTTTCAGGTAGCTGAATCAAATGCCAGAGAAGTTTCAGGCAAGATACCACATATATCAGTTCGCACAAATGCACAGAGAAAATCGCGGGCAGTTACACATAATCACAAAGATAGAATTGTAATCAGTGCAGACACAGTTGTATATCTCAATAAAAGAATTCTAAACAAACCACGAAACCTAAAAGAAGCAGCAAAGTACCTTAGGATGCTCAGCGGAAAGAAGCATGTAGTATATACAGGTGTGAATGTTGTGAATAATATAACAGGCAAGGAGAAGTACGGACACGAGAAGACGACAGTTGAATTCAGGAAGCTAACCGAAGAGGAAATAAATTACTACGTAAAGAAATTCAAGCCGCTTGATAAGGCAGGTGCTTATGGAATACAGGACGATTTCGGATGCCTTTTCATTGCAAAGATAACAGGGGATTATTACAACGTGGTAGGACTCCCTCTCGTGAAACTGTATAAACTAATTCAATCAACTTTTTAAATGTTTAAGAAGTATAAGAAGAAGATATTATTGTCGGTTTCACTTGGTGCAGTGATTTTTCTTGTTTTCAGCATCTATGCAGATTTCGGAAACCTCTTGATAGCATTCTCGAAATTCTCTTGGATATGGTTTCCCGTGGTTCTTGCGCTTTCGTTCGGAAACTATCTTGTAAGATTTGCAAAATGGCAATATTATCTTCACATATTAAACATAAAGCTTAAACCATCAAAATCATTTCTGATTTTCATAGGTTCGTTTATTATGAGTGTTACACCCGGAAAGATGGGGGAAGTGCTGAAATCTTTTTTACTTAAAGAGGAAACAGGTACACCCATAAGCGTATCGGCACCGATAATACTCGCAGAGAGAATAACAGACTTTCTTTCGATTGTGATATTATGCTCAATCGGAGCAGTTGTATTTGGTTATGGAGTTGAAATAGTTTTAGCTACAGGGGTTGCTTTTATTTTATTGACAATAGTACTTAGTTCGAAAACATTATCACACAAAATAATAACCTCGTTATCCAAATTTAGTTTTACCGCAAAGCACACTGATAAGTTGTATTCAGCTTACGACAGCATTTATATACTTATCAAAATAAAACCTTTATTTTTGGTCGTTATTATAAGCACCGGAGCATGGTTCCTTGAATGTCTTGG
>JBHELA010000041.1:0-2776 GCA_041859005.1 Ignavibacteria bacterium | reverse complement strand
ATAGTTTTTTTCATCTTCAAAGGCAATCGAATAAAATTCGCTATCGCCTGCAACAGTTGGATAAGAATACTGAAATTTGCAAGAAGTACATTTCACAAAGTAACATTCATTTGAACCCCACAGTTCAGAAACTTTTTCCTTAATTTGTTCATAATGAATATTCGATTTCGCGATTTCAAGATGCGAACAAATTGATTCATTATCAAAAGTTTGTAAAACTTCAGCACCTAAATGATTACAAAGAGGGCATAAAGCACTTATTTGCTTGTTTGCTAAGCTGTTATTCATAATTTCCTTTCAAATGGTACATATAAATTCTTTTATCTTTTTCCCCTGAATTGTATGAGAAAAATTTTCAATCACAAAATGTTTACCTTTTTCAGCAATTTGAGTTGCCTTTTGATAATTATCAATAATTTGGCATAACTTTTCGGAATAATCTTCAATGCTATCAGGCTTTGCTAAATAAAAGTTGTCTCCCTCCGTAAAGTGCAAAGCATTTTCGCCTACTGCTGTCATTAAAACCGGAATCCCTGACATCAGATATTCTCCAAGTTTAGTTGGAAACCCTCCACTTGCTCTTAATGTATTTGGTTGAGAAGATACCAAAATAAAAGAATTCATCAAAACACTTGGTACTTCATCCGCTTTGATAATACCTTTAAAATGAACTCGGTCAGATATTTCATTATGTTTAATTAATCTCAATAAGAATTTCTTGTCATTATTGCTTGGTTGACCATACAAATGTAATTCAGTTTCGGGATGTTTTCTATGAATTAATGTAAAAGCTTCTATTATTAAATCTACATTATCCTTTGCAAGTTCAATATTTCCCATGTAGCATAATGATTTGATACTATTAGAATTTATTTTCTTTATATTATTAAATCTAGTTGTGTCAATAATCAAAGGAAGGATTAATGTTTGCTTTTTTTGAAAATTACAGAAATATTCCTTTAGTTCATTAGAAATAGTAATATAGCCGCTTAAGTGAGACAGTGTTAACTTATATGCTGCTTTCTTTAAAAATGGAATATCATTTTTTAATTTGTGTCTAATAGGGGTTGGAAATTCGTCAAATATTGTAATAATCTTGCTTCTAATGAAATATGCAAAAAATGAGAATACTAAAATTGCTATCGGTGAGTCTGCATACAGTATTATGGTATGAATTTCAGAATGTCTAGATCTTTTATAAATTTTATATATTGATTGAAAGTAACCATTTAATTTTCTATAACCAGTGAATATTGAAAGTACTCTAAGAAATTGGAACTTACTTTTATAGCGACCCGATGCAAAGAAGAAATGTATATTTTGAAAAATTCCTTCGTCATCTTTGCCTTTATGTAATCTATGGTTATCTGTTGGAAATGGAATACAAATATCTACTTCGCATTCATTAGCAATTAGTCCTTTAGCAATAGCCATAATTCTATTGGTAGGTGCTAAACCTACAGGAAAAGAATAAGGTGAAATTACAACCACTTTCATATGAGCTTTTTTATGTTTTCTTTATAGTATTAATGGTACTGCCAGAAAGAACTTTACTAAACATATTGAGATTGTATCATTAGCCTTTTTCTTTTAATTGATAAATTAATCCTCTTGAAAACAAGATTGGCGTAATGAAAATCAGGTAAACAAATGTATTTCGTTGTAATGGATTAGAAAAAAACATTACTAAAAATGATAAATACATAAGTAATAAAGATCTTATTGATATTTTCGAATTAATTCCATATAAATTTAAAAACTTCCATAGAAGTATCATTAAATATATAAAAATTGGTATTCCCCACATTTTAAGTAAACCTGATAAACCACTGACCCCGGTAATCTCAAATCCGCTTTCAAAATCATCAATGATCCCTACCTGCCGGGGTGGAAGCGGAACCATCGGATCTGCTTCGGTGCTTTCAGGTAGAACTGGGGCGGATTTATTTGCAGTTGTCACCGGGTTTGTGGATATCCACTGTTGATAATAGTGATTCAGAAGCGGGACAAATTCACGGGTTGTTTTCTGACTGCCCTCAACGGATGGGTGATCATCTCCGGAGGGGTAAAACAGCGTGTTTTGTTTCCCGGCAATATGCTCCACACTACCATCTTTCATGGTGTGATGCGCATCTTCTCCGGTCAACACATTATAGAAATCAAACACAAATACATTTCTAATTTGGTAATCATTTTCTCTAAGCCAGTCATTGACCAGCCATAGGTTAAATGCCCTGACATTCGCGGCATGAGTCCGGTCTGATAACGGCGGAGCCGTTATAACCACAAACATTTTGTCTGGTCTGGTGGCAAAATAGGTCAGGATTTCGTTATACACATATTTCGCCCCGGCAACAGAAATTTCCGCGTAATCTCCGGCACCATCATCCGGGCTGCCGGATAGGTACGAATTGGGAAAGCAGGATTTAAAGAGGATGATCTGGTTTTCGCCACCCGGATCATTCAATGCACGCGAGTAAGATGAGTGCTGACCATATTCTGAAAATATTGCCTGCATATACTCATCGGTTTGGTCGCTGCGGAACCATTCCAGCCAATCAGGGATATCCGTCCGGTCACCAATGGCGTTGGGTCCCCATCCATAATTGGTATCGCTGACGAAATAATTATTCTCGTCCAGCGTCCTGCCCAGATCGCCATATCCATCTGTGAGCCAGTTTTCACCCGTGGAGTGATGGATAAAGATCAGCTTGACCGGCTGCTGGGGTTGTGCGAATTCACCTTTATCGACAAAGATGCTGGCTGTACTGAATAA
>JBHELA010000466.1:0-12419 GCA_041859005.1 Ignavibacteria bacterium | reverse complement strand
TAACCGATATTCCGCCTTCGCCAATAGGTGTGGAAATTGCGCAAATAGTGTCATTTAAGTTAATCATCAGTTTATACCCTTGTTAGTATTTTTAAAAATCAACCAGATGAAAATGGGCGCTCCTATAAAGGATGTTACAATACCAACCGGAATTTCGGAAGGAGAAATAATTATTCTGGAGATAGTATCCGAAACGAGAAGAAAAATACCTCCTATTAAAATACTCCCCGGAATGGAATACCGATGGTCTGAACCCAGCAGCAACTTAGAAATATTGGGAACAATCAATCCGACAAACGAAATAATACCAGCAATAGAAACTGCTGAAGCTGCAAGAATTGATGATAAAATAATGGAAGAATATTGAAGCCGTTTAGTATTTAATCCTAATGAAATAGATAACTCATTACCGAGTGAAAGTACATTATATTCTTTGGAGAACAAAACTGAAATGAACAATCCCACAAATATAATTGGAGAGGTTGAATAAAATTCAATCCATCCCTTTCCCGATAGACCGCCGCTTAACCAGTAAATAATATAAGTCAGCGATTTTCCTGAATAAATGAGTAAGAAACCATTTACAGCTGATAATAATGCGTTTATAGCTATTCCGGCCAGGATGATTTTATTGGAAGAAAGAAAATTTGAATATTTACCTTTAAGTCCTTTGGATATCTGAAAGATTAAAAGCGTTGTAAGTATTGCAGACAAAAAAGACACGGGAGTAATTAAATAAAAAGAGGATGCAGAAAATATGAAGAATAAAATTGCTCCTAATCCTGCTCCTGCAGAAATACCAAGCAAACCGGGTTCAGCCAGGTTATTCCTTAGCAAGGACTGTAAAACAATGCCCGAGCAGCTTAGCGATGCACCGACAAAGAATGCATTAAGAGTTCTTGGAATACGGATATTAAACAGTATATTTTTAAGCATTTCCGCATCATCCAGTTTTGAAAACAATATTACAGGATTAACATAAATGCTTCCTACTGAAATTGATACAATAAAAGATATAATAAGCAGGAAAAATAATATAAACAATATCTTTAAATTACGGTTCAAATTGTGATATATTTCGATATTTTTGTTAAAAATAAGTATATCTATATTAATAAAAGAGAGAATAATTAGTAATGTATAAATTAGGTTCGTTTAAGTTAAAAATAGTACTTGTATTAAGCGGTGTAATAATTGCACTCGGTATTTTGTATTATACTCAGCTTCTGGTTGAGAGAATACAGAAAAGAGAAGCAATGATTGCAGGTTTGTATGCTAAGTCCCTTGAATACATTGCTAATGATCAAAGCTCAAGCGGTGAATATGGTTTTATTTTTAATGAGATAATTACACAGATTGATTTTCCAATAATAGCGACCGATAGGGATTATAAGGTTGTAAACTTTTATAAAAATATTGATATAGACACAACGTTACCGAAAAAGAAAATACAGGAGATACTTCTAAGTCAGGCAACGGACATGATGAACAAGAACGCCCCGATTAAAGTTACCTATAGGGATTCCGTTGTATTAAACTATGTTAATTACGGTGAATCAACTTTAATAACCGAATTAAAACTTCTGCCGTTCTACGAGTTTATAATCGGTGGAATTTTCATACTCCTGGGTTATTTTGGGTTTTCTTACGTCAAGAAACATGAGCAAAGCAGCATCTGGGTAGGACTATCTAAAGAGACCGCCCATCAACTTGGTACACCTATTTCTTCACTGATGGGCTGGGTTGAACTATTAAAGAATACTAAACCCGAGTCCGAAGATTTTAAAAAGATAATCGACGAAACAGAAAGCGACGTTGAAAAGCTCAACAAAATTGCGTCAAGGTTTTCTAAAATCGGTTCGCAGCCGAAACTTGAGAAAGAAAATATATCGGAACTAATTAAGGACGTATGTAAATATTTCGAAAAGAGAATACCAAGGCTTCATGGAGCTGACGGTACAGTTTCGAAAAAGGTAAACATAGAGCTTAACATATCTTCTGAAATATACATCAATCTTAACCGAGATTTGTTTGAATGGGTGGTAGAAAACCTGCTGAAAAATGCTTTAGATGCAATGGATAAAGAACACGGTCTAATTAAGTTTGACCTTCTGGAAAAGGATAATGAGGTAATTATTGATATCAGTGACAACGGGAAAGGTATCGACAAAAAATACAAACAAGACATCTTCAGACCGGGATATTCTACAAAAAGAAGAGGATGGGGACTGGGTCTTAGTCTATCTAAGAGGATTGTTGACGATTATCACCAGGGGAAACTAATATTGCTGGATTCAGTAATTGAGAAAGGGACTACTTTCAGAATTAAGCTGAATAAATAGTACAGGCAGATTGAATTGAATAAGGCTATAAAGAATATATACCGTATAATTATTGAAAGAGATTATCTGATTCTGGCAATTTTGGTTTTAATAAAATTTGCATTTCAGTTACTTGTAGTAAATTCAGGTTATAAATGGTTATCATCTGATGATTACTGCAGGACAGTAAAATCTTTTGAATGGCTAGAAAATCCTGTAATTAACTCGGGAGTATGGTTGACTCCGCATTTCTGGATAAACGGTGTGATAATGCTTTTCGTCAAGGACTTGTTCCTTGCTGCAACTCTTACAAATGTGTTTTTCTCGACTTTTACAGTGTATTATATCTATAAAATATCTCTTTATGTATTCGATAAAAAAACAGCTATACTATCTTCTTTTATTTTTGCTTTATTTCCCTTTCAGGTATGGTTAAGTTTGTCCGGATTGCCTGAGTCAATACACTTTTTCTTTATTATAGCAGGTATCTATTATGCTTTATTGTACAAGAAGAATAATGGCAGAATAAAAGACTTAATACTTGCTACAGTTATGTTCATGTTCGGAAATATGTTCAGGTATGAAGGCTGGTTATTCAGCATTGTGTTTGTGATTTACATATTCTATTTGGAAATAGTAATGAAGAAGAATAGTCGGAAAAACTATTTTCCGTTAATAGTATCTGCTTTTTCTCTTTTAACTATTATGTGGTGGTTAATTCAAAATTATTTAGACCACGGTAGCTTTACATATTTTGCCTCTGAGACAAATAAAATATTCGAGGATTACGGCAGTATAAAAGTACTTCAAAAAGTAGTACAGTATCCGGTTTTTATCTTTTACATTGCACCAATCACCTCTTTTTTTGCCATAAAGGTTTCCTACGATTGTATAAAAGGATTCGTCAAGAAGAAAGACGATGTATCCCTTCTAAGTGTTCTCGCATTTTTTAACATTGCACAGCTTGCATTGTTAATGCTTCAGGGGCTGTTTGGCACAGGTGGTACAAACATGATATCACGGTACATAGTAATTAACGCAATGCTTTTTATTCCGATGGCAGTATGGCAGATTTTTAATTTCAGGAAATGGATTGCTGTTGCATTGTTCGTCTTGATTATTGCAGGAAATATTATCTGGAGCTTTAATTATCCGAATCCTTTCAGGGAGGACACATACGAAGCAGGGAGATTAATTCGGGACCGAATAGAAAAGAATTATATAAGGAATGGAGAAAGCGTTTACTTTGAAGAGGTAGAGGGTTATTACGATGTATTTGCCGTCCAGACAATTTCAAATTATCCGTCCAAGTTTATATTTGGGAATTTCCCGATCTTGAAAAATGAAGAGGGTAAAAAAAATAAAAAGAGCCGGTTATCCAATGAAGAGATTAATATTCTTGACATTAAATCGTATCTTGAGAAAAACAAGATATCGCTCGCTATTGTTAAGAGCGACAGCTATTCCGAAAAATTAAAAAAACTTAACTTTAAGAATGAAGAAATTGGAGACTACAAGGTATTTTACATACGAAACCTCGAATCGAATATTAATGACTCAAGCATTACCGTACTTGCAGATAAAATAATAGACCTTAAAAAGAATCAAAATACTATAAATTTTAACAAGACGATTGCTATAAAAGAAGTTGTGCTGGACAATACAAATTTTGGTTTCAATCCTCAGACGGTTTCGATTAAATGGGCTTCAACCTCGAAAAATATTCTCGATAGTATTAATTACGATGATTTCGAATTCGACAGGTATAATTCTGTTATTGAAATAAGAAGGGAAGATAATGACTCACTTGTTTACACAGAAAGTAAAAGAATATTCTCGGAAAGGAATATCGAAGACCTGCTTGCGTACAATGAAGTTAAGAATATTATTGTAATAAAACCATTTGCCCTGATTTATTATTCAAAGAAGTTCGTTTCATCTCCATTTGAAAGTGGTGTCTATAATTTATCACTCAAGGTTTACGATGCAAAAAGAAAGAAATCTCTGATTCTTTATAAAGGTGACAGTTTATTCAAACCGGAAATAAAACTGAGTGACACTTCAAAAATTCCAGTTTCCGATAGTATCAAATCCCGTCAGAAAAATATAGGGACTCAAAAAATTACTTCCACGAATAATTATGTGATTGGAAGCATTATTGCATTTTTCCCTAATACTAATCTGGATAAACTTGTTGGCTCTGACGGCGCGGCATTTTACAGAATAATTACCAGGAACGGATTACAGGTTTTCTTTTCGCAGAGACATCAGGCTGACCACTTTCTTAACTTTGTATTCAACTATTTCTAAACTGCAATATACATTGAAAAACCTTTATTTTAGGCTTATTTTAAACGATGAACAAAAAATATATAGAGAAATTATTCAAAAATGCTGTTGACAGCAAGATATGTATAATCGGCGATGTTATGCTGGACAGATACATGTTTGGAGATGTAAACCGGATTTCTCCGGAGGCTCCTGTTCAGGTTTTTGACCTTAGAAAAGTAGAAAATAAACTTGGCGGATCATCTAACGTGTGTCTTAACGTAAAAACTCTTGGAGCAAATCCTTACCTAATAGGTGTTATAGGTGATGATGAAATGGGTGATTTGCTTAAAAGTACTATGTTAGAGTTAGGACAAAACACAGATGGACTTATTGTTGATAACAAAAGGCCTACAACGTGCAAAACAAGAGTTATATCAGATTCACATCATCTCATCAGAATTGACAGTGAATCAAAAGAAGATATAGACAAAAAAACAGAGACAAGAATCATTGAAAGAATGAATTCTGTCATTGAAGATATAGACCTTATTATTCTTCAGGACTATAATAAAGGTGTTCTTACAAAACCTCTTATCAAAAGGATAATAGAGACAGCCAACGCCAAGGGAAAAAGAGTTCTTGTGGACCCTAAGTTTGAAAATTTTTTTGAGTTTAAGAAATCTTTTATATTCAAACCTAACAGGAAAGAAATTGAGGATGCATTCGGTAGAAAATCCAAGTCACCGGAAGATCTTGACGATATGGTCATATCGCTTCTTGATAGGTTGAATTGTAAGAATGTCGTGCTGACGCTTGGTGAGCATGGAATGAGAATATACCAGAAGATAAAAGGTAAAGTTACCATTGATTCAATAAAAACCCGGGCAAGAAAAGTAGCCGATGTCTCAGGTGCAGGAGACACTGTGATCTCAACTATTGCATTTTGTCTTGCAGGTGGAGCGGAGGTTCATGATGCTGTTTATATATCGAATATTGCGGCGGGAATTGTTGTTGAGGAAGTGGGAATTGTTCCTATTCATAAAGAAAATTTATTTAACCATTTAAAATCCGAATTTAAATCCTGAAATGATTTATAATTTAAAAGAATATTTAGTTATAAGAGATACAATAAATGATTTGGTGTTTACAAATGGTTGTTTTGATATAATTCACAGGGGACACGTCGAATATTTAAATCAGGCAAAATCACTCGGTAAATCTCTGATAATAGGTCTGAATTCAGATGCATCTGTCAGAAAGATTAAAGGTGAAGGGAGGCCCATAAACAATCAAACCGACAGAGCATTCGTGCTGAGTAATCTTAAATGTGTGGACGCTGTAATAATATTCGATGAAGATACACCTTACAATCTTATTAAAGCATTAAGACCGGATTTTTTGGTTAAAGGCGGCGACTGGAGAGAAGAGCAGATAATTGGTTCAGATGTTGTAAAAAATTATGGGGGAAAGGTCTTCAGCCTTAAGTTTGTTGATTCCTATTCAACAACAAGTATTATTGATAAGATAAAGAAAGATTGATTAAGATTGCTATCAGATAATAAGAATATTGTCGGGACAGAAAAACCGGTTAAAAGCAATCAGGAAACAGGAATTAAACCTAAGAAGAAAAGGAAGATATTTCGTAAAATATTCCTGGTTTTGTTCCTGCTGTTTATAGCAATAATTATTTTTGTCCAGACATCATTCTTTAAGAACTGGCTGCTTCAATATGGTGTCGAAGAAGTAAACAAAATACTCTCTGAAAAAGAATCCAGATTAAGTATTGAAAGAATTGAAGGGTCAATATTAAAGGATTTAAAGCTTTGTAACATATCCCTTACAGTCAGGAAAGATACAATGTTCAAACTCGATTTACTTGATATTGAATACAGCTTATCCGGTCTTGCAAAAAAACAGATTAAAGTCAAATCACTCGTTCTAGAGAAACCTGAAATTAACTTCACAAAGATACGCAATAAGAAAGACAGCCTGATCTGGAACTTCGGATATCTGCTCGAATCAGAAAAGAAAGAGGAGGATACAACAAAAGGAGAGTTTGACTGGGAAATCTATGCGGATAATTTTGAACTTAAGAATGGTTCTTTCAGGTCACTTGATTTGAAGGATCCAAATATTCCTATAAGGAATGCTTTGATGAAAAACGTGCTTAATCTGACTTCAGACAGTCTTGATGTATCTTCTTTAAATATTAAACTAAATGTACAATACCTTCCTACAGATAAGAAAATTAATGTTGAAAATATATCTTTTAAAACAAATTCTCATTTTAACTTAAACGGTTTATCTTTCAATGCTTCTCTGAACAAAGATGATCTTGCAAAAGTTGAAAACCTCAGTCTTAATACAGATAAATCTAATATAAAGATTAAAGTTGCATCCATAGAAAATCTTAATCCGCTTAAGAATAAGATAGACTACTTTGAATTTCAGAAGAAAAATTTTGTGATTGATATCATAACGGATAAATTTGATTTTGATGATCTCACTTATTTCCTTCCTGATATAAATTTTATGAACGGAACAGTATTTCTGAATCTAAAGGCTGACGGCAACTATGCGAATTTTAAAATGGATGAACTCATTGTTACGCTGCCTTTTGGTACAACTTTAGACATAAACGGAAGGGTTAAAAATCTGCATGAGCCATCAAGATTGTATTTTGATGTTGACTGCAAGAATGCTGTCTTAAATCCCAAGGATGAAGAGGAAATAACTCCGGGTTTGCCGATTCCCGATTACAGTCATCTTGGGATTGTGAGGGCAAACTTTAAGTTCACCGGAGAACCATTGAAGTTTAATGCTGAAGCCAATGTGAAATCAACGGCAGGCGATGCTGAAGTAAAAGGATTTCTTGATATCACTCAGAACGAACTTGTTTATGATGCTAAAGCAACAACAAACAATGTTGATATTGGCAGAATTATTAAAGATGAAAGTTTGAGAAGTAATATCACCGGTGAATTTATTGTTGCTGGAAGGGGTGTTGACTACCGAACGATGGTTAACAAAATTTCCTATAACATTAAGAATACAGTGATGTTTGATCAGCGGATTGAATCATCTAATGGTACTATAAATGCAAATTCAGGAATTATTGACCTGAATCTGGATTACAAATCCAATACCGGTTATGCTAAAATTGACGGTAATGTAAACGTTAAAGATGTAAATAATCTTGCATATAATCTTAAAGGAAATGTGAACAACTTGGATATATCAACATTAGCAAAAGATTCTGAAAATAAAAGTAATTTGAACTTTACTTTCGACGTGCAGGGTAATGGAACGGATATTGATAATCTGACCGGTAAACTTAATTTACAGTTGGATCAGTCCATGCTGTCAAACTACATACTACCTGCAACTCCATTATCAATCGAATTTTCTCAGACAGATACAGCAAGGATTGTAAAAGTTGAATCAAATCTTCTTGATTTAACAGCATCGGGTAAATTTAGATTTATGGATTTACCGGGTATAGTTACGAATAATATTGATCAATTATCAGATCAGATAACAAGTAATATAAATATGGATACTCTTGGGTTTTACAGTGATCTTGAGGTATCCGACTTTAGAATAAGGTCTTACGTAAATAATTCATATTCAACAGATATAAGGTATTATATTAAAATAAAAAGTCTAATTCCGCTGAACCTTATCCTTCAGGACAGCAGTCTTGTTTTTAAGTGTGACATAAGAGGCAGACTACTGAACAATGATAATTCAATGGTATTTTCTGTTGCAGGGCGGTTTGAGGATTTTAAATACGGAGATACGACTCTACTGTTCCAGAAAAGTGTCGTTAGAGTCTTTCTTAAAAACGATTATCAGAGCAAACTACCTTTTACTTATCTAGCAGATATAAACTTACGTGCATCGGATTTATACGCCGGAAGCATCAATTATGACACAATAGGTTTAGATTTGAATACATCGTCATATCTTCCAACATTATCTGCATTTGTAAAAATGGACTCTTCAAAAAGTTTTTATACTCAAGGAGCCGGAATATTCCTGAAGAATGTAGCAGGAATTCAATTTGATACTATGAGTGTTCAGTATGATACATACAGGCTGCATAACTCTGAGCCAATTATGGCAAAATACGTAATAGATGATACCGGAGTGTCAAAAAATCATTTTAATATTTCAAGTTTTAGGCTGACGGATGGAAATCAAAGATTAAACATAGCCGGTATATATTCGCTTAACGGTTTCAGCGACATTTCATTATCCGCTGATAGAATTAGTATTGCAAAGCTTCAAAAATATTTTATTCCTGATATTGAAAAAAATGATCTCTTAAACGGAAATATTAGAAGGGTCAAAATTGATTATAAGGGTTCATTTGAAAACCCCGAATTGAACTTTGAAGCTAATACAGATTTTCTTAGTTCGCAAAAAATAAAACTCGGCAGAGTTGATGCTATAGTTGATTACGGAAACAATTTATTAAAACCAAAAATTGCTTTTTACAACCCGAATAATACGGGTTCGTTGTTAATTGACGGTTCTTTACCTTACGATAATCCGCTTATAGCAGGTAAAGATGAAGAAGAAAGCAGAAATATATTATTAAGTCCTGTTGATATTAAAATTTCCAGCAAAGATTTTCAAATAAAAATTCTGGAACAATTCATACCAGTTATTTCAAGTCTAAAAGGAAAGATGAACGGTGATATAGACATTAAAGGAATCGTCAAAACCCCACTTCTTGCCGGCAACCTGAATGTTAAAAACGGTTCTTTTATATTTGATATGACCGGAGTAAATTATGATTTTGATGCATTTCTTTCGACCGAGGAACAAAAATTGAAATTTTCGGATTTCAAGATAACACATAAGACAGCGAAAAATAAAGTTATGAATTTGGGTGGTTATATCGATTTTTCGAATTTATCGTTTAATGATATGGAACTTCGCATAAGCGGTGAAGGCAAATTGCTGGATGAAGCGGTTACTCAAAATGTGATGGGCGTTTATGGGAATCTTTTCGGTAAAACTTCCAATGATTTAGTGTTGAAGGGAAATGCAGAAAATCTATATATGACCGGAGATATTGACATAACTGAAGGCAGAATATCAATCATACCTCAATACAAAGTTGCTTATAATATATTTGATGATAACTTTGTTTACCGGGTGAAAATAGATTCTTCCATACTTAAAAACGACACTCTTTTTCTTGCAAAATATAATGATAGTCTTTCAATGTTTGAGAAATCAAAACTTGATCCATTTGATTCTTATTTTAAGTTGATAAATGACACATTAGAAAAGAAAACAAATACCAGCAATTTTAAATACTTCATCAAACTAAAAACGCTTAAAGATATTTATTGCAAACTTCTTATTGAAGAAAAGTCAGGTCAGGAATTTACAGGTAATGTTTCTGCAAATATAACGTTTGATAATCTTGAGACACCGTCTTTTTCAACAAGAGGACGTGTTAATATCGGAGAAAATTCATTCTATAAATTTTATAAAAGTTTTTTAGCTGAAGGGTATGTACTCTTTACTGGTGATGTTGTTAATCCCGAGTTATACATAAAGGGACTTTATGCTACAAAAACAACCGACCCTAACAATAATAATGCATCGAGAGAAGTTGAAATCAAACTTGATGTTAATGGAAACGCAATGAGCCCTAAATTAAAATGGGAAGTGTTATCAAACGGGAGTACTTATGGCGGAAGTGATCCAACAGACGATGCTATTAGTTTTATTGTTTTCGGAAGATTCAAGGATGAGCTCAATGCTGACCAGCGTTTATCTATGTTTTCCAGCGTTGGTGCAAATGTTGGAACAAGTTTCGCTTCAAACTATGTGTCTGATATTATTAACACCTATCTCCCTTTTATTGTAAAAACAGATATTTCATACAATGATGCCAAGAAGGGAACATTTGCTGAGAATACAGATATCAGATTTACAGCACAATTTGGAGGTGCAACTATAATATTAGGCGGACAGATACTCAGGGATTTATCCAATACAAATTTCCTTATTGAGTATCCCCTAAATAACATATTGGGTATAAATAATGTATCTCAGAATTTAATCTTACAGCTTGAAAGGTATTTTGACCCGTTTTCCCAGAATAATGTATTATCGAATGACAGCAGAACTGGCGGTTCATTATTTTACAGAATTAAATTTTAAAGCAATGAAAGTATTTGTTTACGCAATAAATCTCATTATTTTACTTATGTTTTCTCAAAGCAGTCTCTATTCAACTCCGATTATTACTGATGTTAAATATTCCGAAATTGAAACTTATTCTGTTAAAATAACATGGAAAACCAGTGAGCCAGCCGACTCAAAAGTAAGATGGATGATAAGTGATTCTAATTATCAGACAATAAATTACAAGGATTCATTGTATAATCCGGTATTGGACACCATTCATTCTGTTATGCTGACATTTTTGAATCCTTATACATTGTACAATTATAATATTACATCCGCTTCAGTTACCGGAAGTACAACGACTCAAAACCTTATGTTTGCAACACGGTCTGTAAATGACGGAAGAATTAGTGTGTTTTTTAATAAATCAGTCGATACTACAGTCAGCACAGGAGCAATTGCAGAGGATAGTATAGATTTTAAAGTTAAGCTGCTTGCAAGAATCGAAAGTGCAGGATATTATATTGATGCAGTAACGAGTTATTTTGAAGATGCTTTTGATATAACTTCGGCTTTGATAAGGGCAAATAATAACGGTATTGTAATTAGATTTATATACGATGGCAAGCAAAATTCGAGATGGGTTGATACGCTGATTGCCAATGGGATTAAGGTTATCAAAAGAAATTATGATAATATAAACGGACATTGTCTAAACTCAAACTTCTGGGTTTTTGACGCAAGATGTACATGTGCCGGGAGTGAGGTATTCGTATGGACTTCATCAGCCCAAATTTCAAACACCGGATTTTATTCTGATAAAAATTCAGCAGTCGAGGTTAATGACAGGACACTCGCTTATATTTACACAAGAGAAATAGATGAAATGTGGGGATCCTATTCTGATTATCCGGATACATCACTTTCGAAGTTTGGTTCAAGAAAGACGGACAATGTGCCGCATCTGATAAATCTTAATGGTGTATATGCAGAAGTATATTTTGGTCCATCAGACAGTATTCAAAAACAGATAAAAAAGTTTTTTAATAATTCAAACTCAACACTTGCGTTTGGAACCTATGATTTCAATTCACAGGGAATATATGATGCTTTGTATCAGCTAAGATTAAACAGAAACATTAGGGGTGTATTTGATAGGTCGAAACTGAATGTATCTTACTTCAACTTAATGAAGTCGTGGGCTGATGTATGGAATGATTCAACGGGAGGCAGACTGCATCACAAGTATATAATCTCTGACCCTACGGGAAATTACAGCACATCTTCAGTATTAATGGGCTCATCAGACTGGACGAATGAATCTAATCTGTACAATGATGAAAATATATTAATCATACACAGTCCTTTAATCGCTAATCAATATTATCAGGAATTTCATCAAAGGTACAAGGAGGCCAGCGGACACGCTGTAAGTATTAATGCTTTATCAAGTGAAACACCATCAGATTTTAAGTTATACCAAAACTATCCGAATCCGTTTAATTCGCAAACAGTAATAAGATTTTCTGTAAATAAACACGCTGTTGTTAATATTCAGGTGTATAATGTTCTTGGACAGAAAGTTATTGATCTTGTGAATTCGAGATTCAATCCCGGTGAATATCAGGTCACTTTTAACAGCAGTTCACTTTCAAGCGGAATTTACTATTATAC
>JBHELA010000453.1:0-3073 GCA_041859005.1 Ignavibacteria bacterium | reverse complement strand
AAAGGAAAACCTTTTTATACTCGATGAAAAGCAAAAAATAAGACTCGTTATTGAAAGAATGGGACTTTCTTCAATTTCTCAGTTTATTCCTGAAAAGAGAATCATTGAATACATGCTCGATGGAGAAGTTAATGAACCTCTTGCTAATATGACAGTACGTGATTTTACTGAACTCGTTGGAGCAAGAACCTCAGCTCCCGGCGGCGGAAGCGTTTCAGCGCTTGCTGCGTCTCTCGGTGCAGGGCTCGGAGCGATGATGGGATGGATGAGTTACGGCTGTAAAAAGTTTGAACATCTTGATTCCAAGATGCGGAAATTTATTCCTCCTTTACATCTGGCTATGAAACAACTGATTTCGATGATTGACGCTGATACGAATGCATTCAACGATTACATGAATGCGATGAGATTGCCTAAGAACACTGATGAAGAGAAGAAAGTAAGAAATCAAATGATGCAGGACGGACTTAAGAAAGCTGTTGAGGTTCCGTTAAAAGTTATGAGAACTGCCGACGGCTGCTGGGACTACATGAAAGAATTGGCTAAATACGGAAATCTTTCTTCTGTCTCAGACCTTGAAGTCGGAGCAAAGTGTCTCGAAACCGGTATATGGGGTGCCTTTAAGAACGTAAAAATCAACTTACCGCAGATTCAGGATGAAGATTATAAATCAAAAGTTTTGATTGAAGGTAATGAAATTCTTGACCGTGCAGTTAAAAATCTAAAACAAGTTGAAAGGCTGCTTGAGAAGAGGAACTAATTCCTGTTAAGCATTTGTAAAGAATTCTTTGCCGTTGAGTCTGTGATGTCTCAACACCCCTGCTCTGACTAAGTTTACGAGTGTTCTTCCTGCTCGTCTTTCGGAAATGTTAGCAAGTTTCTTGAATTCCTTTACAGAGATGTTATCATTTTCTTCCAGATACTTTAAGAGTATTTTTTCCGAATCACCAAGATTTATTACCAGCGGTGAATTATTAAAATTAGAAAATTTGAGTATGCTTGCAGTTTCTTTGGAAGCAATTATTGATTTGTCTTTATACCTGATGTAAACCCTTGAAGATTGCTTATCACCCTCCTCCAAAAGCTTATGCGGCTTCTTATCGCTCTCCGGTATTATGATTGCGACCACATCTTTTGTCTTAAAAGGAATTATTTCAGTAGTGTATTTTATCTCGGGTTCGCAGTAAAATCTTGCAGCAGTATCTATTAGGTCAAGCTCTGACTTCTCACTCTCAACGCCTGAAATCGATTTATCATCATCAACTCCAAATAAAATACAACCACCTTTAGTATTCGCAAAAGCAATCATTTCTTTTGCTATCTTCGGAGAGGTAGAAAACTTTCTTTTAAATTCAACGGTTTCACTTTCGCCGTCTTCAATGAGAGTAAAAATATCAAGAGCCATGATGAGAAAAGTTTAAGAAACAGAATCGATATAATCCTGAAGTATAATCTGTGCTGATATTGAATCAACAAGACCTTTGTTCTGTCTTTTCTTTTTGCTTAATCCCGAACTTGCGAGGTTGTAAGAGGCTAGACTGCTTGTAAGTCTTTCATCGAAGTAAACCAGATCGGCTTCAATTGAATTCTTTTTGAGCAAAGAAGAAAGCTTTTCCCTGAAAGATTCCACGTCGTCAGTGGAATGTGTTTTTTCTGAGTTAAATCTCAGCGGATAACCAATAACAATTTTGGAAATGCTTTCTTCTCTGATTAATCCAATAAGCTTATCAAGAAATTTATTATCATTTAATAAATGATCACGCTGGAATGCATATTTCTTCGAATAATCACTGACAGAAATTCCAACCCGTTTCAAACCGTAATCGATTCCGAGATACTTTGTTTCCAATTACTTAATTATTCGCTTTCGATTTTTTCGTAAGGTTCTTTTAAGAAAGTCTTTATTAATCTGCCGGGTCTGAAAAGAATTTTTCTTCTTCCTGGAACGTAAACAAATTCACCCGTAATCAGATTTCTTGCTTTTGGTTTTGGCTTAGTGCTTTTAACTTCAAAAATACCGAAATCTCTTATCTCAAGCCGTACAAATGGCTCGGCTTCGGTAATAAGTTCTCTCAAAGACTCAATTAACGTATCCACAATCAACTTCTTCGAAATCTTTTTCCCAAGAAGTTTATCTTCAAGTTTGCGCTCAATATCTTTACGCGTTTTGGTGGGAACCCGTTCTTTCTTTTTTCTAACAGGTTTGGGATTATCGTTTGTTTCCATTATGTTTCTCCGATTATTTTGTAAAATCTTCTAAAATAAAGATATAAAGAATAAATTATTAAAAATACAGATATATAGTAAAGATAACTGATTACTTTTTGTAAAAGTTCATAATTTTCATAGTTAAAAACTGCTAATAATACTATAATTCCGATGCTGAAAACCGCAAGTTTTCCCGGATAATTTGACATCAGTACAACCTTGTTTCTTGATTTCAGGTAAAGTCCGAAAACCAGTATCAGAACGTCTCTTGCAAGTACGACTACAAAAAACCAGGTTTCAAGCCTACCTTGCATGAACAGAACGATAGCAATGCTTACGACGGCAATCTTATCCGCAATCGGGTCGATTATCTTTCCAAGTTCCGAAACCTGATTTAGTTTTCTCGCGAGATATCCGTCCAAAAGGTCGGATACATACATTGCAATTAATAAAGCTGCGATAATGTTTGTGTTATTGTGATTCTGGTTAATAAGGAAATAAATTACGGGAATAACAAGAATTATCCGTAAATATGAAATCTGGTTCGATATGTAAAAAAACTCTTTATTCAACACATTAATATATGTTTAAACAATCAATTTAATAAAGTAATAAAATTTTAATTTAATTAAACTATATTACTTTATTAAAAAATAATTTATTTTGTATCAACAAAACTGTATATGAACGTTTATCTTGATAATGCTGCTTCGACTCGAATAGACGACAGGGTACTCGAAGCAATGCTGCCTTACCTGAAAGAGTTTTACGGAAATCCTTCTTCAACTCACAGGCAGGGTAAATTGCTGAAAGTCCTTGTAGAAGACGCCAGAGAAGCAATTGCAGATTTCTTTGGAACAAAACC
>JBHELA010000385.1:0-2891 GCA_041859005.1 Ignavibacteria bacterium | reverse complement strand
TGCTCAGAATAAAGGAGGAATTTCGGGAAAGGTAGTTGACAGAATAAGTCAGCAGCCTGTGATAGGTGCTGTAGTCGAGGCAAAGAATACAGAAACCGAAGAGATAACAAAAACGGGAACTGATGACAACGGTTTCTTTTATTTCGAAAGTGTAAATGCGGGCAGGTATGGATTAAGGTTTAGCTCAATAGGATATATTGTACTTGTAGTTGATAATGTAATTGTCAATTCGGGTGTGATAACAGACAAATTTGTTGAACTTGATATTGTTGCAACGGATGAGATTGTTGTTGAGGATGAGAGGTTTACGAAGCCGAATGATATATCAACATCATTGAAGAATCTGAACACGGAAGAGATAAGAACAACTCCGGGAGGGTTTGAAGATATAGGCCGCGTTGTGCAGAATTTACCGGGTGTCTCGTTTGTAAATGACGGAAGGAACGATTTGATAGTAAGAGGCGGTGCCCCGACTGAGAATCTTTTTATTGTTGATAATTCGTATGTGCCGAATATAAATCATTTCGGTTCTCAGGGAGCGACGGGAGGACCGACGAGCATTATCAATTTAGATTTTATACGGGACGTGAGTTTTATTACGGGAGGATTTTCAGCTAAGTATGGTGACAAGCTTTCTTCGGTGCTTGAGATTAAGCAAAGAGAGGGCAGCAGGATAAAATTTATGACTGACCTTAATCTTTCGGCTACAGGATTCGGTGCGGTTTTAGAGGGACCGATTGGCAAGGAGAAAAAAGGTTCATGGCTGATATCTGCGAGGAGAAGCTATCTGGATTTTATTTTCAATGCTGCGGGATTCGGGTTTGTGCCTGAATACTATTCGTTTCAGGGAAAGGGAGTTTATGACCTGGACAAGAACAATTTTCTTACTTTGAATATTATAAGCAATATAGACAAGGTAAAGTTTAATAATGACGATGAAGAAAAGAAGCAGGATAACTCAGTTATTCTGGATAACGACCAGTGGGGATATGTTTTTGGAGCAGAATGGAAATCGTTGCTTTCATCGAAATCATATTCAGTTTTAAATCTTACAAGGACTTTTACAAATTACAATTACAGCGGCAAGGATATAAATCAGGTTGAATACTTTAAGAATGTATCAAAAGAGGGTGAGACGAGTTTAAAAGGGGAGTATAATCTTCAGGCAATAAAAACGGGTCAGCTTACCGTAGGGTTTGAAGGAAAGCTTGTGAACTTCAGGAATGAAATCATGAAGGATCAGGACACGATTTATTATATAAATCCGTCAACGGGCAGCAGGTATATACTTGATGCAGTGAGCCTTAATGATGAGCAAAACTCGTTTAAGGGAGCTTTATTTGCACAATGGACGCAGTATTTTTTGAACAGGATAAAGCTTAACGCCGGGCTGAGGTATGATTACTTTGATTTCATAGAGAAGAAGAATTATGTATCTCCGAGGGTTTCGGCACAGATAAATATACTGCATGACCTTTACCTGAACTTAAGTTACGGAATATTTTACCAGTCGCCTTCCTACATCTGGCTGGTCGGAGATCCGATAAACAGGAAACTTGAGGACATGAGAGCTGACCATTACATAGCGGGGCTTGAATACATAATCATGCCCGACCTTAAGGCAAGCGTGGAAGTATATTACAAGAAATATTCAAATTATGCAGTAAGTGAGGAGAGGCCATATTTCATACTTTCGAATAACGGAGGAAACTTCGAAAACCAGAACAACTTTGGGCTGGAACCTTTGACGTCAGCAGGAACGGGTTATGCACAGGGGATAGAATTTTTTGTGCAGAAAGTATTTTCAAAGAATTACTATTTCAATGTGAACCTTTCGATATTTCAGGCGAAATACAAGGCGCTTGACGGAGTTGAACGAAACAGCGATTTTGACAACAGGGTACTTTTCACTACATTCGGCGGATACCAATTCGGAAAGGGATGGTCAATGGGCGGAAAGTTCAGGTATGTCGGGGGAAGGCCTTACACTCCTATAAATCCGAATGACGGTACGCAGTTAGTATCAGAATACAACATTGCGAGACTGCCTGATTTTTATTCTCTGGACTTAAGGCTTGACAAGAAATGGACATTTTCGAGCTGGACGCTGAACACGTACATTGACATACAGAACATAACGGGAAAAAAGAACGTAACGGGTTACAAATGGAACAAATACACGAACAAAATAGAAGCGAACGAAAGCATTGGAGTTCTGCCTACAATAGGAATAAATGCAATGTTTTAATGATATTATGACTTTTATAAAAGCATAAAAATCGGTAGCTTATATGTTAAAATTAAAAAGAAAAAATGAAAAAGATATTTCTGGTTGTTATTATCGTTTTGATATACAGCAACTCTTATTCACAGCTTTTTAATAAATTTTCGATAGCTGCAGGACCTGTTTTTGGCTGGAACATACCTTCGGTTTCAGACCTGAATAATGAAATGAAGAAAGCAGGGATTCCGGAATTTTCAACGAGCGGTGTATATGGCATGGGCGGAAGTATTTTTATTGATGTGCCTGTAGTTAAAGGATTAAGGATAGGATATACGGGATACGGATATTCGGATAGCAAGACAGGTAATTTTGCGAACAATTCAAAGATAGCAGAATTTTCATATTCGACAAATTCAATGACAGTGGAATACGTGAAGAAACTCGGTTCGAGCTTTGACTGGAGCTTAGGCGGGCAGATAGGATTAGGTTCTACAACATTAAAGCTTTCGAATTACTCAAACGCTTTTAAAGAATGGAATATAGGTAATTATCTGAACGACACAAACTCATCGGGTCATAACACATTAACAATGAAAACGACATCAGTTTCCTTTATACCTCAGGCAGGCCTTGGATTCCAGGCAAACAGATTTTTATACTTTAAGCT
>JBHELA010000464.1:0-25660 GCA_041859005.1 Ignavibacteria bacterium | reverse complement strand
ATTGCAAATGCTAACGTAGTCGTTCAGGGAAGAAATCCGTTGAAAATTCCGGGCTCATGGATAGTTTCAGCAAGAAGAACATATTACGATTTAATTCTCGGACCGTTTGCGAGGAATGCAGGTCTTATCACGGACAACTCTTCATTTCCTGCTTTTCAGGACGTGCAGTTTAAATTTGCATTCGGACCTTTTGCGAAGCACAGGTTTTTAGTAAACGGAATATTTTCAAAGGACGGAGTTGATATTGTACCGGGCACAGAAAGGTCGAATCCTGACTCTGTAGCAGTGAATGACGTTACGACAAATAACGTGCTTTCCCTCGGCTGGCATTTTAATCCAAATCCAAGGTTTATTTCCAAGACAACTTTAGCATGGTATAGGAACAGCGGAGACAATCAGTTTGAGGGAGATATACTCGACCCGCTTATTGACAGAGAAGGACTTTCACCCGGACAGCGTGACAGCCTTAAGGCAATAGGTGCACTTCTGGGTTTTGGTTTCAGCTCGCAATATGCTTTCAGGAAAATATCACTCGGTAACAGGTCTGTATTATTAGCAGGTAAAATAAAATATGAATTCGGAGGGGGAGTTGATGTCATAAGAAACGACCTTATTTACACGCTTAACCTTGACGATGCGTTCAGGAATTTCATTAATTCATTCACGAATGCGAGGTCGCTGCTTGAAGATTTTACGATTGAGGGTAAGGATAATTACAGAGGCAGCGCCTACGGACAGGCTCGGTTTGAAATTGGAAAACGATATTTTATTCAGCCTTCATTGAGGGCAGATTATTATTCATTGTTAAGCAAAATATATATATCGCCGAGAATAAATTTTGGGTTTGCATTCGACCCTCTAACGACTTTAAGAACATCTGTCGGATTATACTTTCAGTCGCCCGGATACGAAAAGTTAGTTGACGGGCAAAACTTTTATGACCTTGAAAATCCGCAGGTTACGGACTTGAAAGCCGAAAGGGCAATACATTTTGTTCTTGGAATTGACAGGTGGATTGACAACTCATGGCTGCTTAAGGTTGAAGGATACTACAAGAAATTCGACGACCTGATTACGTCGCAAAGGCTGACCGCTTATAAGTATAAGTTTACACCTTTAGACCCGAATAATACAAATCCTAATTATCTGAAGAACCCTTTAAACTGGGTGCGTTCCGCAGATAGGTTTGCCGTGGATTCTGTTACGTCAATACCTGTAAATGCGAGTTCGGGCGACGCTTACGGATTTGAGATAAGTCTTGAAAGAAAATATACGGGTCCGAAAACAAAGCTATTCGGATGGATAAACTATTCGTATTCAAAAGCAACGCGTGAAAGATACGGGTCGGAAGCACCATTCAGGTTCGACCAGACTCATAACATAAACATAGTTTTGAATTACAGAGTAAGCAGCTGGTTTGAAATCGGCGCGAGATGGAACTACGCGAGTAACTTCCCGTTCACAGAACCCATTGGAATAACGCCAAGAATATTAAACGATACACTGGTAGTTAATCCGCTTACAAATCAGGTTCTTTTCAATCTTGATTACGGAACGGATGAAAACAGATTATCGTCAAGAAAACCTGCATACCACAGACTCGATTTGAGATTTTCGGCATTTGCAAAATTCTGGAATGCTGACTGGACGTTTTATCTTGACGTGATAAACGTGTATAACAGGAATAATGTTCTGAACTATGATTACAATCTTAACAACAACCTCCAGATAACGCAAAAAACAACGGGAATGTTTCCAATACTGCCGACATTCGGCATCAATGCTCGATTCTAAACATTAACCTACAAAAGATAGTTTATCAACTTTAAGATTAGTTGATTAACTATCTTTTCTTTAAAATATACTCCAATAATATTAAAATTTAATCATATTTGCTGTTATTTTCTGGCATGATAGTTGAATTACATATTTTATAAAAAGGAGTTTAAATGAATCAAAAACCGAATAGTCGTATTGATAAAAAGACAACTGAAATCAGCGATGTATTTAACAAAATTGAAGAAGAGTTAAGCAAGCTGTATGAAAGCAGTATGATAAGTTTATCGGGAAAACCAAAAGCAAAGGAAGCGGTGCACAAACCTGAGCCTGCTTTCCAGAGAAAAGATTTTGAAAGCAATTGGGCAACATTGCTAAGAATGCAATAAAAAAAGGCGGTTAAGAAATTAACCGCCTTTTTCATTTTAGATGAATTCTTATTACTTTATTGAAATAATATCGTTGTAGATTACGAAAAGCATTAAAGCAATTAAAAGTATAAATCCCACATTCTGCAAGACAATCTGTACTTTATGCGGTACAGGTCTCCTGAACACTGCTTCCCATACGAGTATTACAAAATGTCCGCCGTCGAGTGCAGGAAAGGGGAGTATGTTTATAACTGCCAGAGACATAGACAGCAATGCTACGAATCCTATGAATGCTGCAAATCCGCTTTCTGCGGACTGTGCCGATGCCTGTGCTATTTTAATCGGTCCGCCTATTGCCTTTTTGAAAGGAATATCACCGACAATCACTTTACCAATCGACTTGAAGAAAACTTCAACACCAAAATAGTACATATCTGAAAAAGCACGTGGTATTGCAGTAATCACATTGTATTTAACTTCCTTTACAGTACCTTCGTACTTTGTTCCAATATCAATTCCTATTGTAGAATCAGCACCTACGGATACGAGTGAAGACATTTCGGTTCCGCCGCGCATCCATTTAATTTCTACGTCTTTATTTGCGTTTAACTTTATGTTATCTACAAGTTCCTGTGTGTTATCGATTTTCTGACCTGCGACATAACTAATGACATCGCCTTTTGTGAGTCCTATAAATTCAGCAGGTTTGCCCGAGACTGTACCGTTAATGACAGGATACATTTTATCGGGATAAAGCCCGAATGCTTTATCGCTGAGGATTCCGACTTTTTCTTTAGGAATCTTTACAGTTACATTCTGTGAATTCCTTAAAAGGTCTATTGAAATCGATTCACCGAGATTATCTATGTACAATGCGCTCTGTACGTCATCCCAGTAAACAATCTGCTGATTGTTTATGGATAAAATCTTATCGTTCTTTTGTATCCCGAATTCAGCGGCTGTAGAGCCTTTTGCGACGTAGCCGATTGTAGTAGTATCAATCAGGCTCTTTCCTTTAAATATTGAAAGCGAGTAAAATATTAAGAATGCAAGAAATATATTCATGATTACGCCGGCTGTAATGACAATCATTCTTTTCCAGACGGGTTTAGCTCTGTATTCCCATGGCTGAGGAGGTTTGTTGATAAATTCCTTATCCATACTTTCATCTATCATGCCGGGGATTTTTACGTATCCTCCGATAGGGAATGCGCAAATTCTGTAGTCGGTATGATTCTCAAGAGCTTCTTCAGTTTCCTTATTCAGTTTACCGAAAGTAAAACCGTTGAGTCTGTTCCATCCAAAAAGTCTATATCCCATACCGAATGCGAAGACTTCTGCCCTCATACCGGTCATTCTTGCTGCGAAGAAATGTCCGAATTCGTGAACGAAAACAAGAACTCCAATTACGATTAAAAAATAAAATATTGTGCTTAGTATTTCCATAGTTAATTTAGTTTCTATACGTAGATAACAATCAAAAGTTAATTAAAATTTAATAATATTGAGCTGTTAAGCTCTTCCTGATATAAGCGTCTGCTGCTATTATATCTTCTATACTTAATGAATTAACCGACTGATGTTTTGAAAGAGAATCTTCAATAATATCAGCAATTTGTGTAAACTTTATCTTTTCCCTCAGGAAAAGGTCAACTGCAATTTCATTCGCTGCATTCAGAACGGCAGGATACGTTCCCTCGAGTTTCATTACTTCATAAGCAAGCTTAAGACATTTGAAACTCTCTAAATCAATACTTTCAAAGTCCATTCTTTTGACCTTCGTGAAATCAAGAGAAGGAAATCCTGTTTTAACTCTATCAGGATATGTGAGCGCAAACTGAATAGGTACCTTCATATCGGGTATTCCAAGCTGAGATTTTACGGACGTATCGTGAAACTCAATCATTGAATGAATGATAGACTGCGGATGAATTACGACGTCAAGAATCTCAGGACTGACATTGAAAAGCCATTTTGCTTCAATCAGCTCAAGCCCTTTATTCATCATTGTAGCGGAATCGATGGTAATTTTATTTCCCATGTTCCAGTTTGGATGTTTCAATGCCTGTGCAACAGTTACATCTTTCAATCGGTCTAAGTCATAACCTCTGAAAGGTCCGCCTGAAGCAGTGAGAATTATTTTCTTCACGTTTTCCATTTTCTCACCCATCAGACACTGAAGTATTGCCGAATGTTCGCTGTCGATTGGAATTATTTCAGAGTTGTATTCGATGCAAAGTTCATTAATAAGCTTACCCGCAACGACCATGGTTTCTTTGTTAGCAAGTGCTATTTGTTTTCCTGCTTTAATTGCCGCTACAGTAGGCAAGGTACCCGCAAATCCGACGAAAGAATTTAAGAGTATGTCGTAATATTCTCTGCCGACGAGGTCATTTAGTTCTTTTTCACCGCATAAAAGCTCTGTGTCTTTGAATACACCCGATTTTTTTGCTTCTTTGTAAGAAGATTCACTATTAATATAAATTGATTTCGGTTTGAATTCATCGGCTTGTTTTTGAAGAAGTGAAATATTGTTGTTCCCGCTGATGAAAACAACTTCAAAATCAAATCCTTCGTTTCGCAGATTCTTTATAACTTCCAGGGAATTTTGGCCTATCGACCCGGTTGAACCGAGTATACCTACCTTATATTTCATTTATAGATTAATGCTTAAAAATAGCAATTTAAAACGTTAATATCTAATAAAAAACCCTCCGGAAAGGAGGGTTTTGGAGAAAACTCTATTTGTATTTATAAATACTTTTTAATTGATGTCATGAATGTTTCTTTATCTCTCATTCCGACCATTGTATCAACAATCTTTCCGTTTTTGTCAATAATCAAAGTAGTCGGTACGCCTTCCATCTTTGAGCCCATTGCTTTTTCGAATGCTGCAACAACCTCATCGTTTCCGTCGAGTATTGGATACGTGACGGGAATCTGCTGAAGTACGGTTTCAATCGTCGGGGTACCTTTAAAGAAGACGTTTATTCCGTACATCTTGAAGTCTTTGTCCTTTAATTCAGTGTTAATTAAAGATAAATCCGGCATTTCCTTCTTGCAGGGAGCGCACCATGTAGCCCAGAAATTAATAAGGAGTACTTTTCCTTTCTGGTCTGCAAGTGTTACTTTTTTGCCGTTTTCTTCCCATGTTACGTTCGGAAGCATTTTCTCAGACTTTGATTGCTCAACGGCTGAAATCTTGAATATCTGTGACGATGAAGTCGAAGTATTCGTTGATGTATTCTGCTGCTGAGTGGTTTCTGTCTTCTTTTGCTCTGTTTTTGGTGCTTCTTCCTTTTTGCCGCATGAAGAAATAACAAACAGAACTGCAAATGCAATAATAAGATTTAAGATTTTCATTAGATTTATTTTATTTATAATTAGTTAATACGAAAGCTATTTCTTTTGCATCAAGTTTTGAAACGCTCGAGCAAATTACGCCATTTCTAAACCAAATAACAGTACAATCGTTGTTGTTTTTTTCGCATTCTATCCAGTTATGACCATCTGCGATTTCCTGTCTGTGATTCTTGTGGAGAACCAGTTTATCCTCATCCATTAAATCTTTTCTGTCCATCTGCATAGTATATATCAGCTTATCGTTCTTGCGATATATGAAATGGGCTACTTTTGCATTATTATGCTCATTTACTGTACCGCCTATCAGAACAGCATCCTTCAATTCCGGTACATAAACACTGAATCCTGCTGCTTTGGAAAGTATTTTCTGAAGTTCCGGTGCGTTTGAATTCAAATGCTGGAGCTGTATTTCATTGTTTTCAAATTGAGTGAAAATATCATGGGACAGATGAACAAAATCAGAATTACCTGAGTTAAGAGAATTGAAAATATAATAACCAAGGAAAAGAACAAGAACTGCAGCGATAGGGTAAAGATACATGTATGCAGGCGATTTATGTTCCTTTTGCTTGACGAGAAGTTCCTTGCGTCTGATGGTCTCGGTATCGATTGTACTTTTTATTTTCCTGATTACATCTTCTGAGGGCTGAGATTTCTTAACATGTTTTCGGAAGTTTACAGTAAATCCTTTTTCGAACTCGTAGAGCATCCGGAAATTTGAATCAGACTCGATATGCCTGACGACAAATTCTTTCTCATCGCTGCTGCATTCATTATCTATGTATGCAGAGATAAGTGTTAAATCAACGTTATTATCCCCGGTTCGTGTAATCATTTAATTGTTTGAAGAAGGAAGAATCAGACTACAGCGTTTTCTACGTCGTAACCTCTGGTTTTTGCATAGTTGTACAGCTTTTGTGCAAGAAGCTTTCTTGCACGGTGCAGACGGCTGCGGACTGTCCCTATCGGACACTGCACAAAGTCTGCGATTTCTTCGTAACTTAGCCCCTCAAGGTCGCAGAGAATAATAACAGTTTTAAAGTCATCCTGCAATGTGTTTAGTGCTCTCGTTACTTCATCGTCCAGCAGGTTGTTGAATACCTTTTCCTGAAGGTCGGCTGAATCAAGCCTGTCGGATTTTATTGTCTCAAAGAAATTTTCAATTTCATCGTAATCAACCTGACCCGGAGTTTTCTGTATCTTCCTGTAATTGTTAATGAACAGATTTTTCATAATACGAAACAACCAAGCCTTGCAATTGGTTCCTTTTTCGAATTTATGGAAAAAACGGTAGGCTCTCAGATAAGTCTCCTGCAGCAGGTCGTTGGCATCATCCTGACTTCCGGTCATTTTAAAAGCATAGTTATACAATATACCGATGTGTGGTAATGCCTCTTTTTCAAATTCCCGTTTAAGCTCTTCTACTTCTTCCTCGCTAAGATAGCCTTCTATTCCGGTCTCTTCTTCTTCCTGGCTTTCATTTTCATTCTCTTCGTCATAATCTGCTAATCGTTCGTCTTTTGGCGGAAGTACAGTAGCTTTTTTAATCTTACTATTTTCTTTCTTTCTCGCCATATGAAATATAAACTAATTATTTCGGCTTTCATAATCAAGTGAAAATCTAAAAAATAAAAGTTCCCGATATTTGAAAATACAAAATAATAATGGAAAATATTAGAAATAATAAAGTTCCCTTTAAAAATTATACAATTAAGATGTGAAAGAGGGCGAATAACGGGGCTCGAACCCGTGACATTCAGAGCCACAATCTGACGCTCTACCAACTGAGCTATACCCGCCGTATGATTAAAAATATCCTATTTAAGAATTAATTTCAATCCCTTTAAGAAACCATTCGAGAAATTTATTGAATTCTCCCGGATTCTCCATATTACAGAGATGACCGCAATTTGCCATTTTCAAAAGAGAAGTAAATGTACTTTTATTCCGATTTTCACGGAATTTAGAGAAAAGCAGTTCCATTTTATCCGAAGGATTTATCGTGTCCTCAGTACCCGAAATCAATAAAACAGGTACATTAATCTCACTAACAAGATTAAGTGTATTAATTCTTGTTGAAAGAGCAAGAAGGTTTCCGCATATGCCCTCGTCAGTGTTAGAACTAATAATTTCCTTAACTTTATCGAATATTACTTTCTTGCTTTCCGGTATCAGATTCGGTAAAAGTTTTTTAAGGTATGCATCCCTTCCTCCTGATTTTATCTTAATGACCTGCGATGACCTTTTTAATATTTCCTCATCTTCATCTTTGTCTGCTTTTGTGTTAATAAGGGTCATTGAATTAAATCTTTCAGAATCCTTGATTACTGCCCTGAGCAGCATATAACCTCCCATAGAAAGACCGACAGCATGAACCTTTGGCAGTTTAAGGTTATTTATTATATGGAAGAAATCGTTGACCATTTTTTCCATAGAATATACATTGTCGTCCGTAAAGCTGTTTCCGAGACCTCTGGTATCGTACGTAATAACCCTGTATTTATTACTGAAATAAACGACCTGTTCGTCCCACATTTTACTCGTTAAAGGAAAACTATGCACGAAAACAACCGGTGCACCGTTTCCGCCGTAATCATTCACATTAACACCGAGTACCTTTATGCTTTTCAATCTAATATTATTTGTTGTGCTTTCCAAGAAAACCTTTAAGAGCGCTATTAAATTCCGCAGGATTTTCAAGATTACTTAAATGTCCGGAATCTTTTATTATATTCATTTCAGAATTAACAAACTCGTCTTTTATTTTTGATGCTGTTTCAACAGGAGTCAAAGCATCGTGCTCACCGACTACAACAAGAACAGGTTGTTTGAAATCTTTAAACGCTCCCGTATTTTCAGGTCTCGTTGCGAGTGCAAGCATCGCACCGCAAATGCCCTCATCCGAATTTCCTTCAATGATTGAACTAATTTTTGACATTAATACATTGTCCTTGAAGTTTTCTTTTGAAACAAGATTCCCTGTAAATGAATCAATGAAATCTTTGCGCTGTCCTGATTTGATTTTCTGTATTGCGGCTGAACGTGACGCGAGTCCCTCGTTAGAATCTCTTTCCAGACGGGTATCAGCAAGAATCACAGTTTTAAACAAATCAGGATTCTTCAACAATGCTCTCTGAATAATGTATCCTCCCATAGAAAGCCCTGCTGCATTTACTTTATCGAGTTTAAGTCCATTAATCAAATTTATTAAATCGTCAGCATATGATTCCATCATGAACTGATTGTCATTCTGAGCACTTTTACCGAGTCCTCTGACGTCGTAAACCACGACCCTGTATTCAGAACTGAATGCTGAAATCTGGTTTTCCCACATCTCGGAGCTTAGAGGGAATGCATGAACGAATACAAGGGGCGATTTCCCGTTGTCCGCATCTGTAACTGCTAGACCGTTTATAGTTATATTTTTCATTTTAAATAGTTTTATGTGTTCCGTCGCAGAATGCACCGTTTTTTGTATTCTTGCATGCGCACCATGCAACTTTTTTATCTTCTGTAACATCCACTTTCAAAGGTGAAAACGATGTTCCTTTGTGTGAGCCGTCGCAAAAAGGCTGATTTGCTGACTGTCCGCATGCACACCAGTAATAAGTACCGGCTTTTTCGTCTTTAACGATTGGTGATTTTTGAAATATCTTTGGTTCTGACATTTTAATATTCCTTTCTAATTTAGTTTTTAAAGAGAATCATACAAGAATTTATTAAATTCACCCGTAATTTTTATGTTATCTATAATTAATTCTGTAAGTTCTCCCGTAAGCGCGACAACAGGCTTCCAGGATTTGTAAACATAAAACTGTTTCATTTTCAGGTATTCTGTTATACCATCTGTATCCTTGCCTTTATATTCAGCGGGTATTTTCTTTAGCTTATCTCCGTTAACCTGTCCGAAATTCTTAACAAAATTCTTCTCATTTATAATCGAAAGGAACAAATCTTTCTCCTTACAGATTCTGTTTCTCATTTTTTTAATCATCGCTGTATCCGTGCTGTATTGTCCGGACGCAAAAAGAAACTCATCCGAGGAAATGTGGAAATAAAACTGCGGTACTTCAGGCGTCTTAATCTTGTCATACGTAAAAGAAGCACCGTAATGGCTTTTGTATGGTGTCTTATCTTTTTTAAACCTGATATCACGGTTAATCCTGAAAATTGATTTATAAGATACAACAATTCTTTGGTCGTATTTCTTTAAATCAGGAGTAATCGTATCGAGCAAAGAGCGCATAGGTAATTTTATCTCATCTTCGTATACATATCTGTGGGCATCGAACCACTTCTTGTTATTGTATTTATTAATCTTCAGTTTAGAAAAAAAGTTCAAAGCTTCTTCACTAAATCCAAGGAAAGGTTCAGATATAAAAGTATCAAGCATTTAAGTTATTTTGTTTGCTATAAAATAACAATTAATAAATTTTGAATATATAACAAAAAGAAAACATAATTTTATTGTCTGAATTTATAGACAGCAGTGTCTAAAAAATGATATTTACTTTTAATTTTAAATTATTCATATTTGCATCGTTTAAAAAACTATTTTACAACATTAAAATTTAAAAAACAAAGAATGGTAAGAATTAAAGCGTTATTAGTAATTGCAATTATAGTTGGATTCTTCGGTTCAGCTTTTGCAGTCAGTTTTCCAGGAGACAGAGCTGGAATGAAATCAGATTATCTGTACAAGAAACTCAAATTAACAGTTGAGCAGTACAACAAGGTATATCCTGTTTATTTAAACTACGAAATGAAAATAGATGACCTTAAGGCTAAGAAGCTCGATAAAAAAGCTTGTGCTGACGAAGTAGCAAAATTACAGGCAGGTGTCGATAAAGATATGAATACAGTCTTAACAAAAGACCAGCTTACACAGTGGAATGCAATGAAAGACAAGTTCAATAAAATGACCTGGAAGAAAAAAGTAAGAAAACCTAAGACAGAAGGTACAGAAGAAGTAAAGAAAGAAGAACCAAAGAAAGAAGTAAAGAAAGAAGTTAAGAAAGAAGAACCTAAAAAAGAAGAAAAGAAGAAATAAGTTTTCTTTGAAAATAATAAAAGGCAGTATCCCAAAGATGCTGCCTTTTTGTTTATATTGATAAAACAGAATTATTTACTTTTATTCTCTGTTAATTTAGTTATTTAATATATTTAGAAAGAAACAAAGGATTGTATTAAAAGAATTAACATTATTGTTGAAATAAATAAAATTATAAATAATAAAATGTCCAAAAAATTAATTCTTATTACAATGTTACTCGGACTGAGTAATATTCTCTTTTCTCAGTATTCATGGTTTTGGCAGAATCCGTTACCGCAGGGCAACGTTCTTCGTGATACCGAATTTATAAATGAATCCACAGGATGGCTTACGGGAGCGGGTGGAACGATTCTGAAAACTACTAACGGAGGTGCAAACTGGAATAGACAATTCACAGGCACAAATGTTTATCTGTATTCATCTACTTTCATAAACGCTAATACAGGATGGGCAGCAGGTGACAGCAGTAAGATACTTAAGACAACCAACGGCGGAGAAAATTGGATTACGCAAGTTTCAGGACTATCGGGATATTTTGAATCCATTCATTTCCCGAACGCACAAACCGGCTATGCATGTGGCTCATCGGGCAAGCTTTTTAAATCAACCAATGGAGGTGAAAACTGGACTGATATTGACCCTGCTAACTCTCTTATTTATGATGCACTTTATTTTCTCGACGCAAACACAGGTTACGTAAGTGTTTCTGTTCTCGGTTCAGGTTCATATATGCAGAAAACAACAGACGGAGGGGTCAGCTGGGTTCAGTTGGCATTGGGTGTAACTTCTTCGTTTAATTATATTTACTTCAGAGACTTTAATAACGGCTGGACTTCAACTACAGGAAAAGTATGCAGAACCACAGACGGAGGTAGTACTTGGACGCCTTATAATACAAGTTCAGGAAATTCTGTTGAAAGGGTGGAGTTTACTGACCTTAACAACGGTTGGGCTTGCTCTTACAACATCACTTCAGGCAGCGTATTTATGAAATCAACAAACGGGGGGATTAACTGGAGCACTGTTTCTTTTGGAGCGGCGGCTGATATAAGAACTTTTACATTCGCTAATGTCACCACAGGATGGGTAGCAGGAAATGCAGGAATAATATACAAGACAACAAATACCGGCATAAACTGGTCATCGCAGTTTTCAGGTTACTTAAACAGAATGAGCGATATATTTTTTTCGGATTCTGATAATGGAATTGTGGTAGGTTCTGCAGGGTTCATTGCAAAGACTACAAACGGAGGAACAAACTGGATGCAGCAGACAAGTCCGACTATAAAACAACTTAATTCAGTTTACAGAATCGGTAACTCTTACTGGGCTGCAGGTGATACAGGAACAATAATATTTTCTTCAAATTCAGGAAGCAACTGGACATCTCAGACATCAGGAACAACGAGTACACTCAATTCAATAACTTTCGCCGATATGAACACGGGATGGGCGGTTGGAAACGGTGGAACTCTGCTAAAAACAGCAAACGGAGGAACGAACTGGTCTGCACTTACCAGTGGAATATCAACAATAATATATTCCGTTAACTTCAAAGACATCAATACAGGATGGATATGCGGAGCATCAGGAGTTATAAGAAAAACAACTGATGGAGGACTCAACTGGACTGCACAATCAAGCGGATTAACGTCTGAAGAATTAAGATCTATTCGTTTTGTAAATATCAGTACAGGCTGGACAGTTGGGGGAGGCGCCGCTTCACTTAAAATACTAAAGACAACTAACGGAGGAGATAACTGGGTTCAGCAGTCAGTAGCTCATAACCTGAGACTATATTCTGTAAATTTTCTGAATGAAAACACTGGCTGGGCTGCAGGAGTTGCCGGCAAAATTGCAAAAACGACTAATGGCGGTACAAACTGGTATATTCTCAACAGCAATACGGGTTCTGCTTTGTACTCAATATTCTTTTCAGATGCAAATACTGGCTGGTCAGTAGGTTTCGAAGGAAATATAATAAAAACTATTAATGGAGGAGGTCTTACAGGTATAACTCAAACAGGATTTAGTTTACCTGAAAAATACTCACTCAACCAGAACTATCCAAACCCGTTTAATCCAACAACTGTAATCAGGTATCAGGTCACAGGCAACAGTAATGTCTTAATAAAGATTTATGATATAAACGGCAGGGAAATACAAACTATTGTGAATGATAAATTACAACCTGGAACTTATGAGGCATTTTTCGACGGAGCAGGTTTAACCAGTGGTGTTTACTTTTATCGGATAGTCACCGAAGGATTCAGTGAAACAAGGAAAATGCTATTAATTAAATGAATTCCGGTTTTAAATAATTTTTTATAAATACAAAGAGCTAACTTTTTAAAGTCAGCTCTTTTGTTATATAAATAAAAGATTCTCTACATCCTTTCGGGTGCTGAAATACCAACAATAGCAAATCCGTTTTTAAGAACCTGTTTTGTGATGTAGCAAATTTGCAGTCTTGAATAAGTAGTCCGCAAATCATCCGGGTTTACCACGCGGTTGTTGTGATAAAATTTATGAAAGAGTTCTGCAACTGTATTCAGGTAGTAAATTAACTTATGCGGCTCCAGCCCCTCGTACGCACTGCGGATTTCCTCGGGAAACTTTGCAAGTGCTTTGATGAGTTCAAGTGCTTCTGGTTCGGTATGCGGGAATTCTTTTGAGAGATAATTTCCGCTAAATCCTGATATGTTTTCTTCAGCATTGCGGAATATTCCGCAAATACGGGCATGTGCATACTGCAGGTAATAAACAGGATTCTTGTCAGACTTTTCCTTAGCAAGCTCTATATCAAAGTCCAGATGTGTGTTTGCAGAGCGCATCACAAAGAATAGCTGAGTTGCATCAATACCTACGTCTTCAATCAGGTCGTCGAGATAATAAACCCTGTCGCTGCGTTTGCTCATCTTTACTGATTCGTCTCCCATTTTAAACGTTACCATCTGATGGATTATAACCTTAATATTCCCCGGATTAAAACCTGCAACACTGAGTCCGTAAAGTACTTCTTTATATGTATCGCCGTGATCGGAACCGAATATATCAACGATTAAATCAAATCCTCTTTCGATTTTATTTATGTGGTAAGCCATATCGGGAAGTCTGTAAGTCGGCTCGCCTGTGGCTTTAACAATTACTTTATCTTTCTGAAATTTATCCTTATCCATTACAAGCCAGGTTGCACCTTCTTCAGTACGGCTGACTCCTTTTTCTCTAAAAAGCTTCAGTAAATTTTCTATATCACCATTTTTATAAAGGTCTGTTTCGCTGTAGAAAACATCATGTATGATGTTAAACTTTGCGAGAGTATTTTTAATTTTCGAGAAATTTGCTTCTTCTGCTTTTGTCTTGAAATAAGTAAGGTCATCTGAGTCTTTCAAAAATTCAGACTTCTCTCTGTATATTTCATTCGCAATTTCTTTAATATAGTCTCCTGCATATCCGTCATCGGGAAAAGGAAAGTCGGGCTGAAATATCTGCATGTAACGTGCATAGACAGATTTAGCAAGATTATTCATCTGGTTTCCTGCATCATTGTAATAATATTCGCGCGTTACTTTATAACCAGTCCACTCGAGAAGGTTTGCTATAGCTTTTCCGAGACACACCTGTCTTCCGTGCCCTGCATGAAGGGGGCCGGTGGGATTTGCACTTACCCATTCAAGGTTAGCAGTTTTGCCTTCATTGATTGATACCTTCCCGAATGAACCCTTTTCGTTAATGACTTTTCTGACAAGTTCATCGTAAAATTTATCAGAGACGAAAAAGTTTATAAAACCCGCTCCTGCAATTTCTACTTTTGAAAAGACTGATTCTTTTTCAAGCAAAGGGAGAAGTTCGTTCGCTACATCTCGTGGATTCTTTTTCAGTTCTTTTGAAAGAACCAATGCTGCATTTGCAGAGAAGTCGCCGAATTTCTTATTCTTCGGATAGTCAACACTGAAGTCTGGCATTGAATAATTCAATTCCTTCAATGCTTTTCCGACAATATTTTTAATTATATCTTTCAAATTATATCTTTATCCTTTTTATTTTACGTTAACTAATGTGCTTACTTCAGCCATCCTTGCTGTTTATACCATTCGTACGTATCTTTAAACCCTTCTTCGAGTGTGAATGATTCCCTGAATCCGAGTACCTTCTTGGCTTTGGCGTTTGAAGCGAACCAGCCGTCCCTCGTTATATCGAGACATTTTTCAAGATTCAGTGTGGGGGCTGACTTAGAGAATTTATATATAAATTCAGTAGTTGCACCGACCGTATAAACCAGGAAATGTGGTATCCTTAGCTTTATTGCTTTCTTATTCATAACTTTGGACGCAGCTTTACCAATATCGTCCCAGTTATATTCTATGTCTGAAGAAATGAAAAACACGTCACCGCTTTTAGTCTCTTTAATACCTGCGAGATATATTCCCATAACCACGTCTTTTACATGCAGAAGGCTTAAGTATTTATCATTGAAACCAATTATGCTGTTTAGTCCTCCTGCGAACGTCTTGAAATAAACGAGTATTTCTGTGTCACGAGGTCCGTAAATGGCAGGCGGTCTTACGATTACAACAGGAATTTTATCGCGGAATTTAAGAACTTCCTTTTCAGCTTCTCTTTTCGTTCTTCCATAAGTAGTTATAGGCTTTGGAATAAGGTCTTCAGTCAAAGGCTCATTTCCATTATTAGGACCGCAAACTGCCAGAGAACTAACATATACAAATTTTTTCAGGTTTGGATTGACTCTTGCAGTAATTTCTACCAGATTTTTGGTTGCTAGATTATTTCCTCTTTCAAATCCTTCTTTGTTCTTCGCTTTTACAACTCCTGCAACATGAAACACATAATCAACATCTTTTAAGGCTTTTTCGAGTGCTTCGTTTGCGTATAAGTCACCTTCAATAAAATTGACATTTTTACCCTCAAGCCATTTAACAGAGGAAGTTTTTCTCCTTAAACATGTAACTTCAAAGCCGTTTTCCAGCAATAAATCAACTAAATGACTACCGACAAATCCCGTTGCGCCCGTTACGAATGCTTTCATAGTATTTAAGAAATTTAATTTTGTCATAGAAGTTATTAATATTAATATGTATTTTCTATGTTAAAAATTTTCTGTAAGAAACTAGAATTAATACATAGATAAATGAACAATTTATTCACAAAATGCTATACATTTACGAGAGCGGATGAGGTAAAAGCTGCGGGTTTTTATCCGTATTTCAGACCAATTGAGCAAAATGAGGGTCCCGTTGTAATACTTGAAGGCCGTGAGGTTATTATGGCTGGCTCGAACAACTATCATGGACTTACAACTCATCCGAAAGTGGTAAAAGCTGCACAGGATGCCTTGCTGAAATACGGTACGGGTTGTTCGGGTTCGAGATACCTTACTGGAACTCTGGATCTTCATATAGAACTTGAAGAAAAGCTTGCAAAATTCCTCAACAAGGAGGCATGTCTGCTTTACTCTACGGGTTATCAGACGGCTCAGGGAATCATACCTACACTCGTGAATAAAGGTGAATATATAATTTCCGATAAAGACAATCATGCAAGTATAGTTGCCGGTACGCTTATGGCAAAGGGAATTCTTGCCGACCTTGTCAGATACAAACATGGAGATTTAAACGACCTCGAAAGAGTTTTGAAAGCTATTCCGATTGAAGCAGGAAAATTAATTGCCACGGACGGCGTGTTTTCGACATCGGGCACGGTTGTTGAATTGCCGGAAATAGTTGCACTTTGTAAAAAATACAATGCAAGATTAATGGTTGACGATGCTCATTCTTTAGGTGTAATAGGTAAAGGCGGCAGAGGTACTGCTTCCGAATTCGGTCTTGACGATGAGGTTGACCTGATTATGGGTACATTTTCTAAGACACTTGCATCGCTCGGCGGTTTTGTAGTTGGTGAAGAAAGGGTAATTAACTTCCTTAAGCATCATTCAGCCGCACTGATATTTTCGGCTTCACCCACGCCATCATCTGTAGCAGCTGCAATTGCAGCTCTCGAAATACTCAGTGAAGAACCTCAGAGAGTTGATAAGCTAAGTGCTAATGGAAAAAAGATGAGGGAAGGTCTTAAAGGATTAGGATTTCATGTGCTCGAAGGTGTGACTCCAATCGTACCGGTTATTCTCGGCAATGACCTTCTGACTTTCCAGTTCTGGAGAAAACTTTACGATGCCGGCGTGTTTGTGAATGCTTTCGTACCGCCAGGAGTTCCGCAGAACCTTTCAATGCTCAGAACTTCATACATGGCAACACATGAGGACAAACATTTGAACAGAATACTTGAAGTCTTCTCGCAGATTGGCAAGGAAATGGGAGTCATTAAATGATAAGGCTTTCGGTTGTTTCTTTCCTGCTTATTTCAATGATTTTTCTGGGCTGCGGTAAGGACAAAGAAATAAAAGAAAAGAATGAAAAAGTCATGCAGCAGGATATGGAAGAGAATGATACAGTATCGCTAACGCCTGCTGAGTCATTCGGTGCTGTTCTTACACAGAGTATTCTGAACGATGAAACCGAAGTAGAACTTGAGTCATTCCTGAGCGAGACTGTGTACCCTAAAGTTTCCGCTTCTTCAAATGTTACAATAGATAAAATATCTTCTTCCCTTTACATTTTAAAATATTACGAAGGAACTGCCGAGAAGTACATTCTTATACAAAAATACTACAACCCCAAGGAAGATTCGATTACGTTCGAAATGACAGAAACTACTTTGACAACCGCTAAACAATTTCTTAAATAAAATGAACAGAATCATTGCAGTGATAGGTATGTGCGGTTCGGGGAAAAGCGAGGCAGTAAAGTATTTCGAACAAAACGGATACAAGAAGGTTTATTTTGGAGAAGTAGTCATCGAAGAACTTAAAAGACGCGGACTTGATATAAATGAGGCGAATGAACGCTTAGTCAGGGAAGACCTTAGAAAAGAACATGGTATGGGTGTAATGGCAATAAAGAGTATCGATAAAATTAAAGCATACCTTAAAGAATCTAATGTGGTAGTCGAAAGTCTTTATTCATGGGAAGAGTTTAAAATATTAAGCAATGAATTCGGAGATTCGTTCAAGCTTCTTAATATTTTCACAACAAAATCATTAAGGTACGAAAGGCTGAAAGACAGACCTTTCAGACCGCTTACGAATGAAGAAGCTATTTCCAGGGATTTCGGCGAGATTGAGAAACTCGATAAGGGCGGTCCTATTGCTTTTGCAGACTTTACAGTATTTAACAATTCTTCTTTGGATGAATTAAATCAAAATCTTGATGCATTCTTATGAAAAGAGATGACTATATAAGCTGGGACGAATATTTCATGGGGATTGCGATGTTATCTGCCAAGCGCAGCAAAGACCCGAGCACACAGGTTGGAGCATGCATAGTCGATAAAGATAATAAAGTCGTAGGTATTGGATATAACGGTTTTCCTATCGGATGTTCGGACGATAATCTTCCGTGGGTAAGAGAAGGAGATAATAATAACGAGACTAAATATCCCTATGTTGTTCATGCTGAAGCAAATGCTATACTTAACTCGACAAAAGACCTTCATGGTGCAAGAATCTACGTTGACCTCTTTCCGTGTAATGAATGCGCAAAGCTGATTATTCAGTCCGGGATAAAAGAAGTTGTTTTCTTATCGGATAAGTATAAAGAATCCGAATCCGTTAAAGCTTCACGAAAGATGTTTAAACTGTCGGGTGTGAAAGAAAGACAGTTGATTGTTAAGAGCAAAAAGATTATTTTAGATTTTAATATAGTACATTAAAAGTTCTTTTAAATAGGTTATTCGGTTGCGATGCAATAATAGGGAATTCGGTGTGATACCGGAACTGTCCACGCAACTGTTACAAAGAAGACTGTTTTGCTTAACCACTGTTCTGTTTTAGGATGGGAAGGTAAACAGAAATTGCTTTGAAGTCAGGAGACCTGCCGATATAATCTAAAGTTCAAATTCTGCGGTGGAAAGAATTCGGATATCATTTAACTCTTTGAGTTATTTCATACCTGCTTACTTACATACCGCAAATTTCATTGAGTTAATTGAAAAAACTATCACTTAAAATATTATTACTTCTGATATTCACAACCGGATTGTGTGCTCAGTCCGATTTCGATTCGACATTCATTATTACACCTCCAATAAACGTCAGTGCCAGCCGCTTATCGATTCTTAAAGAAGACTCGCCATTTAACGTGCAGTTAATCGACAGAGAGTCAATCGAAAAATCCAATGGCAGTCAGCTTTCCGATGTTTTGAAGACAGCAAACAATGTTTATGTAAAATCATACGGCGGTAATTCATCTCTGAAAACTGTATCCGTGAACGGACTAAGTGCAGAGCATACTTTGATTTTGTTGAACGGTGTAAGGCTAAACTCGACACAGAACGCCCAGTTCGACCTTTCTCTCCTTCCAAAAGAATCTATAGAAAGCATTGAAATAATTCCTTCAGGAAGCAGCGCGTCTTACGGCAGCGATGCTTTGAGCGGTGTAATCAATATTAGGACATTTTCTTCTGATGGATTAACTTCTAAAAATTCATTGTATACTGAAATCGGAGCGGAGGTTGGTTCTTATGGTTATGCAAAATATAAACTGCAGTTATCGGGACGCTTAAAGAATTCGGGTTTTAAGGTTTTGTACTCCGGTGAAAGTTCAAAGGATGATTTTGAATACTACTACTTTAACGGAAAAGAAAACGAACTGAAGAACAGGAACAATAATTCGTATTCCAGAGACAACCTGTTTCTTGATTATACTTATGATAACAGCACCACTAAATTATCGATTGTTTCTTATTACAATGCTGCAAATAGATTCATTCCGGGGATAGAAACCGGGTCTGACCCTTCGAATGCAAATCAAAAAGACAAGAACTGGAATACAATTGTTAATTTTGAAAGACGGGGTATTAATGTAATCAGTGCATCATTGAATTATCAAAACAATCTCATGCATTATAGTCCATACATCAATGATGCAAACTATTACAAAAACATACTTTATTCCGCTGCAGCGAATTATCTTATCAACGGCTCGAAATATAAGATACTGCTTGGCGGCGAATTATCAGCTGCTACGATTGAGAGCGACCAGCTTGCAGGATACAGGCAGAGGAACACAGCTGCTTTCTACATTTCAAATGAGACCAGGCTTGCAGAGAACTTTACAGTATTTCCGTCAGCGAGATTTGAAAACATCTCGGATATTGAAAGACAGGTTTTTACTGCGAAAATAGGGATTAATTATAAACCATTCAAAAACAATGTTCTTATACTGAAATCATCAGCTGGTAATTCATTCAGGTCTCCTACTTTTAATGAACTTTACTGGAAAACCGGAGGAAATATAAATCTGCTGCCTGAGAAATCTTTAAGTTTTGAGGCGGGAATACTCTCGGTTTTCAGGTTTATCGCAAATAACTCGATTGAATTTACTTATACTCACATAAACGCGGTTGATAAGATTCTTTGGAAACCGGGAAATTCTATTTTCTGGACTCCTGAAAATATTGGTAATTCTTTATCGAATATATTAAGCCTGACGCTTAATTCAGATTTTGCTGTTTCCGGTTCTTCGACTTTTAAATTTAACTTCAATTATTCCCTTAACTCATCGGTGAAGAATATCATAGATTATCAGGGTGATATGACTTATGGTAAACAGCTTATTTATATACCTAATAGCATGTTTAAGATGAATTTAAACTTCAATATCTCAGATTTCGGTGTAGGAGCAGGAAGTATTTTCATAGGTGAAAGGTATTCTGACTTTGAGAACAGAAATTTAATGAATCCCGACTTTATTCTCGACGGTAATGTTTATTATGGAATGAATATCGGAAGTATAAACGCATTACTAAAGTTCGAGGTTAACAATATTACAAACGAAAAATATCAGGTGATTTCGGGCTATCCGATGCCGCTTAGAAATTACAGATTTTTAATAACTTTAAAATACTAAAAATGGATTCTACTTCAGGCGGAAAAAAATTAAAGGAACAAATGCTTAAAACAATTGAAGGCTACAAGAATCTATCCGAAGAGGACAAGCATTGTCTTCATATTTATTACGGATACGGTAAGGGGAAAACTACAAGCACTATCGGACTTGCCATCAGAGCTCTCGGTGCGGGTAAAAAAGTAGCATTAGTTCAGTTCGATAAAGGATATGACGGAGAGAATGAACATTATGCAGAGCGCATTATACTTCGAAAGCTTAAAGAAATTGGATATGACGTGGAAATTTACCCGACAGGATGCGAGAGAATGAACAGCGACGGCACGTTCAGGTTTAAGAATGAAGATAAAGACTTTGAAGAAGCAAGAAGGGGACTCGATATCGCTAAAGAGCTTATTGTAAAAGGCAAACAGGACGTATTGATTCTCGATGAGGCAATTGCAACCGTTGCATATAATCTTCTCGAGAAGGAAAAGATTGAAGAGCTTATTGACCTTTTCAAGAAGAATAAAAGATTTGAACTGATAATGACAGGGCATAAACTCTGGGAGGGGCTTGAAGAAAAAGCTGACCTTATTACTGAAATGAGAAAAGTGAAACATTATTTTGATAACGGAATTCCGGCAAGGCTCGGGATTGAATTTTAAATAAATTCGAGAGAAGAATTATACATGAAAAATACTTTATATCTTATACTGTTTGTTTTATCTTTATTGTTCGTATCTTGCAGTAGCGATAATGCCGTAAATCCTGTTATCACAACATCTAACGGTGTTTTCCTGCTCAGCGAAGGATCTTTTTCAGCGGGTTCATCAAAACTGTCATACTATGATTTTTCGAAGGATTCATTCTATGTTAATGTTGTTAACCCTTACAATCTCGGTGCTTATCCCGACGGTATGATAAAACATAATGGCAGCCTCTTCATCACGGAGCAGGGGAATTTTGGTTCGGCGGGCAAAATATACAGAGCAGACCTTAACGCTACAATTTTGTCTCAGCAGTCAATAGGTACGAATCCTTATTCGCTTTGCTCATCAAACAATAAAATATATGTGACTAACGGTCCTTCATCTAAAGTGCTGGTAATCGACCCCGTATCTCTGAATGTTATAAAGGAAATTTTAGTAGGTGCTTATCCGCAGGAAATCATGAGCTATAACAGCAAAGTTTTTGTATGCAATACAAGTGCATACGGCGGTGCCTCGGATTCGACTGTCTCAGTTATTGATGCGGGAACCGATGCCGTTGTCAATACTCTAAGAGTTGACAAAGACCCTTCTTCGCTCGTTATTACTAATAACAATAAGCTTCTCGTTTCATCATGGAGTGCATCAGGAAAAATATATGTATTTGAAACTGTGACATTCACACTCGTTGATACTTTGTTCTCACCTTATGGGTTTTCGAAAGATTTCAGTGCTGACAGGAATTCAAACGACGTGTATTTCATTGGCAATGACGGTGATATCATCAGGCTTAATATGGATACAAAACAGTTCTCAAAAATAATAACGAAACCCGCAGTAAACTCTTTTATCTACGGTTATGTTTTTGATTACATGAGCGGTAAACACTTCCTGGCAGATGCAAAAGATTTCATGTCGTCAGGACGCATGTATATTTACAGTGCAAACGGAAGTCTGTTGAAACAGTTTGAGACTGGTACAGCTCCGCGAAGATTTTTAATAAATATAAATTAAAGAGTTATGATTTTACCATATATGGGTCTTCATCCCAAAATTCATGAATCGGTTTATATCTGCGAGGGTGCAATAATAGTAGGTGATGTGGTGCTTGAAAAAGATGTCAGCGTATGGTACAACACAATCGTAAGAGGAGACGTAAATTACATTCGCGTCGGCGAGAGAACTAACATTCAGGACGGTGCAATACTCCATAACACTTACCAGAAGTATCCGCTTGTAATCGGAAATGATGTAACTATTGGACACGGCGCTATTGTGCATGGATGTACTGTGAAAGACCACGTGCTTATAGGTCTGGGTGCGAAACTTCTCGATGATTGCGTGATAGGCGAGAACTCATTCATCGCCGCAGGAACGCTTGTGAAAGAACACTTTCAGGTGCCCGAAGGAGTTCTTGTAGCTGGTGTGCCGGGAAAGATTATCAGAGACCTAAGACCCGAAGAGATTGAAAAGATTAGGAAGAGTGCGGAAAATTATTTGATGTACGTTCGAAATTATAAGGAAGATTCTAAAGTGTGGGTCACAAAAGAAGCGGGTACTGAATAAAATTATTGAAATTATAACAGCAATATTGAATTTGATTTATCTCTTGATATATCTTATGTTTAAAAGTAATTTTATATAAGTATAATAAACGAATATGAATATCAACAAAAGTTACATTGTTGACGAAAACAATAAAACCATAGCAGTCCAGATTCCAATATCAGATTTCTTAAAACTTGAAGAAGTGCTTGAAAACTACGGTTTGGCAAAACTAATTGACGATGCAAAGAATGATGAGACTTTAGGGGTAAATGACGCAAAGATTTATTACGAATCGTTGCCAAAGAAAAATCCCTGAGTTATTGTGATTAAGAAATATAAAAAGATATTTTTAAAAGAACTTGCATCTATTCCAAAAAGTTCACGCGTAAGAATGGAGTCAGATGTTTTTGATGAAGATGACAATTTAATCCTTAATAAATGTGAGAAACTTAAGGGATACAAAGATAATTTCAAAATAAGATATGGTGATTACCGGATTGGAATTACAATTAACAGAAAATCAAATGAAATTGTTTTTGAAAGAGTAGCACACCGTAAAGATATTTATAAGTTATTTCCAACGCATTAAACTTAGTTCAATATAAATTTACTTACTTTTGTACTTATTCTATTGGCAGCTGCAGTTTTGTTTCTGTAATACCACTGTCTAAAATCTGATGTAGTGAATAATGTTGTCAGTTGTCAGTAATGCTGTCCTAAAAGTATATGACGCAATGGGTCGCGAAGTTGAAACTCTCATAAATGAAACGCTCCAGCCCGGTACATACTCCTTTGACTGGAACGCAAGCGAATATCCAAGCGGAGTTTATTTCTACAGATTGCAGACAGATAATTTTACAGACACAAAACGTATGCTGATGATTAAATAGCGATAGCTATTTAATCAGAAATCCCTATAGCAAAGCGTATCGGGGACATTATACTTTTTGGTTTACAAAAGAAGCGGGTTCATAATTCAAAGTAATCACATATATTACTTGCAGTGAAACAATTACACTTTTTATTATGTTACAATAGGCAGTGAAGAAAAATTATTTAAATATCTTAGTTGCGGTTTCTGTACTTATTGCATTTTTGTTACTTACGAATGCAAATGTAGTGCATCATCACGATGACGGGTCATCGCATCCGGAATGTCAGGTGTGTATTCTGATTTCATTCGCTGTAACTGCCTTAATAACTTCAGCAATAATTAAACTTTCGCGTGAAGAAATATTCGTTAAGGTTAAACCCGTACAAACCACTTCACTCGTAACAAACTACTATAAACTAAATTCTCCCGAAAGGGCTCCTCCGCAATTTACCTGATCATATCATTTTCATTCAGCAAAAGTATTTGCTGACATTATTTATTAATTAAATTCAATAGTACTTATATGAGAAAGTATTTTGTTTATGTTTTGTTACTTGTTGTAACATACAGCGCTATGTTCTTAACCGGTTGCTCTGATAGCACGGTAACAACTCCGCAGTCAGATCATTTTCAGGCAAGCGGAATGATTATTTACAATGAATCTTTATCCGATACACTTTTATACTATCACAATGGAGTTTTGAAACCCGGTTACGATTCTTTATTTGCTCCGTTCAACGCACTTGGCGGACACTGGACGATAAAGTTTCTTGATGCCGATAAGAAACAGCTTTCCCCGCCTACAGACCCAAACCACACTCTGGGCTGGCTGATAGACGATCCAAGCAAACTTGAAGTTTACCGTCACGGTACCGATATCTGGGAATTTCATTTGAAAGGCAAAGCCATAGGAAACACAAACATTAAATTCCAGATTCTGCACGAAGGTCATGCTGACTTTCAAACGGTTTCAATTCCCGTAAAGATTGATACTTCAGAGATTGGTGAAGTTGCTGGTGCTAAGCTTTTTCTTGAAGAGAATGACAGTCTGCTGGCGAAGGATTCTGCCGGTGTTGTAACAGGCAGCTTCAGAGTTGCTGTTGGTGATTCACTCGGGCATATTGTGATTAAGTTTCTTGATATTGTCGGAAACACTTTCACTTACGACCCGCCCTCACCGCCGTATTCGCTCGGCTTTATAAATTCTGACCCTTCAAAGATTGAAATAGAGCCGCCTGCTCCCGATGAGCCGTGGGCTTTCAGAATAATAGGTAAGACAGCAGGCTCCGCAACTATTAAGTTCAGATTCCTGAAAGATGGTTTACCCGAATTTGAATCAAGGGCTTTCAATGTTACAATACTTTAAAATCATATTAAACAAAAAGCACTTCCTGTCTGCAATGGCAGGAAGTGTTTTCATTTTGCTGTTCGTATTTTTTCAGAATGCTTCCGCACTTGAGCCTCAGAAAGTGTCAGGAATTGTTCTCGATGAAGTCACGCAAAAACCATTGCAGGGTGTTAAAGTCGTTTACGTTGAGAAAAGTCTTACAACTTTAACAGACGTTAAAGGTTATTTTGAATTCGATACATCGTTTGATGAGTATATAAGTCTTGAGTTTTCGCTGGTTGCATATAAAAACATATACCGGACTTTTACGCCTGACAGTTTGAGATTAATTATCGTTAAGCTGACGCCTATCGGCTTTTCCACGCCTTTAATTTCTGTTACTGAAAGCTTCAGCGAATCGAAGTACAATGAATTGCTCGAAGATGCGGGAGTTCTTAAAAATAAAGAACTGCAAAAAGACCTCGGCTCAACGCTTGCCGCTACTTTGAAGAATGAATCGGGACTCTCTGTGCGTTCAATGGGACCGGCTCCTTCGCGTCCTGTATTCAGGGGACTCACAGGCGATAGAGTTTTGATTTCCGAAGACGGCGTTAAGACAAACGACTTATCGGGAACCTCGCCCGACCATGCTGTTACTATTGAGCCGTTTACGCTTGAA
>JBHELA010000198.1:0-2891 GCA_041859005.1 Ignavibacteria bacterium | reverse complement strand
GTCATTATTGCAGTCGTTGTTGCATCTTCCAGTCTTGTTAAAAGTGATTCCGAACCAAACGCTGAAAACAACGGCTGCGCAATCGCACCAAGTTTTAATACTCCTAAAAATCCAATGTAAAGTTCGGGTATTTTGTCCATGAATAAACAGACTCTCTCGCCGTCTTTGACTCCTAAGTTCTTGAGATAGTTTGCTATTGTGTTCGCTATCAGTCTGATGTCATTAAACGTGTATCTCTTCTCTTCACACTTTGCATTCTCCCATATCAGGGCTAATTTGTCTGCATTACCTTTCTTGCAAATTCTGTCCGAGCAGTACCAACCTATGTTGATAACGTCTCCGTCTTTGTACTCTAATTCTTTCTTTGCGATATCCCACGAAAAGGTTTTTATTTCCTCTTCATAAGTTTTCATGTTTGAAGGTTTTGTAGGCATTTTTCTAATTCGTTTTATTTATAAAAGTTGTATGTATTTTCAGTTTAATTCTGTGTTTACCATTTTCATGCAGACGGCATTTCTTTTCCCTTAACATTATGTAATTAAATGGAATTATTATTGCAGCAGCAGGGTATATGAATTTGTTAAATAAAGTAAAACGGATTTTCTCATAAATAAGGTAACACATTAATTTATACAAAATATATCAAATTTAGCGATAATTCTATTCATTTTCTCTAAATTATGATGTAAAACAAAATGCCCTCTCTCCACAAAAGGGCATTTCTAAATCTGTGTAAATCATATTTCATCACCTCTTTCTGTATGTGTTCTTAAAAAAATAAAAATTTATTCTTCCGTTCTTTCCGAGTCCGTGTGAATACAAAAAAAGGTTGTCATCCCCGCATGCTCTTGGCGGGGATCTAATCATTAGAATTTCTTTTTCCCTATGAGGTAATAATATCTGCTCTTAAATCCGCGTCCATCCGCTAAATCCGTGCAAATCCGCGTTCAATTCTCATCAGTGTTCATCATAATAAATCAGTTCTTTGTTGTGCGCTCTTGCGTCACAGCCCTACCTTCACATTAACATAAAAATTCCTCTCCGCCGCCGGTATCCAATACGGCGTCCCATACCAGTCAACACTCCCCGATGTCTCATACAACCTGTCAAATATGTTGTTCATCTTTAGCGAAAGTTCTACACTGTTTAAATAGCTCTTAATTCTCTTATCACTTAAAGATGATATCACATCATACGATATCCCCGCATTAAATACAGTGTATGCATTTATAAACTTATCCGCATATCCCGTTGCATTTCTTGCTGAAGGATTCTTCCTCTCGTTTTCTGAATTATCCAGATACTGCTTTCCGATGTGCTGTGCCGTTACGTAAACGTTCAGTCCAAATTCTGTCCTGTAATTAAGCGAAAGATTCGCTATGATAGATGGATTAAGCAATATCTTATTCTCTGAATAATCATTCCCGTAAAGCAGATTCCCAAGCGAATCCGAACCGAGAATCTCTTTGTAATCTTTAAAGTAATTATCAGACAAATTTATGTTACCGGTTAAATATAAGTTCTTGAGCAGATTTGAACTTGAATAACTCACAAACGGACTCAGTTCAAAATCAAACTCAATCCCCTGATGCACCGATTTTCCTGCATTCCCGTTAATCGGCTGACCAACATTGTCAAGTAGTCCGTTGCTCACAATCTCATTGCTAAAGTTCATCATGTAAAGATTCAAATTAGCCTTTAGAATGTTTGATGTATATCCCGCTCCCAGTTCATAGCTCAGCATCTCTTCTGGCTTTACGTATGGGTCTTCATACCTGTTGTTTAAAGTATCTATAACCCTGAAGTTCGGCTTAGAGTAAGGGTCCTCAGCGTTGTATATATCCTTCAGCCTTGGTTCTCTCTTCGCCATTGAAAAATTACCAAACATTCTGAAGTTGTCGTCAATATTGTAGTTCAGTCCAACCCGAGGAATAAGAAAATTATAGTTAACATCAAAGTTGTAAGGTTTATACTTATCGTTTGCAATGCTGTATTTGTGGTAAGCAAACTGCAGGCCAAGCATTCCCGTTAGATTCGGAGTTATGTGATAAACCTCATTCGCAAAAAACGAAAATGTATTCTTCTTTCCTTCGTAATAGTAGTATTGATAGTTGTCGGGAGTTCCTTGCGGCAGTGCATTGCCAAACGCTATTTCACCGTAATGCTCTGAATTGTGTATCCGCACCTCACCGCCTATCACAAGCGTTCCCTTCTCGTTATTGTGTTTTACCTGAACCTTCGGATACCAGCCGTAATCATTATTGTTTACAAATAAATTCGTTACCAAATCTGATTTATCTATCATGTATCCCTTGCCCGGCTCCGTGTACAGCGTACCGTCAGGATTCCGCCTGTAATATGTGGAATTGTATGCACTCGAATCGCTCGTAAAGAAAGGATTCAGCCTGAAGTAAGAATAATCATATCCGTAATAAACAGGATAGTTAGTTACAAAATATCCCTCACCCCTTATGTAACTCAGCGTATTCGAAATCATTACATTCTTCGATGGCTGTGTGTTAAACACAAGCTCATAGTGCGGCTGAAAATAGTTGTCCGTCTCATTATCAAAATTCAGGAAGTTGTATCTTCTGTCCTTTCGTGCATCACCCGTTACCTTGCCGTCAAGATAATCCTTGGTTACTCCGATGTAAGCAAGATGATTTTTTATCGGACTTCCGTATGCATTGAATTTCAAAACCGAGTTCGAACCAAATGTCTTTCCTGCACTCAGAAAAAACGACCAGTGGTCTGACCATGATAAATCCCTGTATCCGTCGCTCTGCGTCTTTGAAAGCTTTCCGTAAAAACCAAACCCCGATTCAGTCAACCCCGATGAGTATTCCATAGAATACCTTTTCGAATTGTAATCTCCGTAACCAGCACTGAAA
>JBHELA010000097.1:0-5790 GCA_041859005.1 Ignavibacteria bacterium | reverse complement strand
GACTGCAAAGGGAATCAATCAATGATGCCCAAGCCGCAGTAGATTATATAAGAGAGATGATTACAGATTATTCGAAGGAGCAGTTTTTTGTTTTAAATCTTGATGTAAGGAACAGGATTATTGATGTTGAAAGAATATCTGAAGGCACACTTACGGCGAGTCTTGTGCATCCGAGAGAAACTTTTGAGAGTGCAATAAGAAAACATTCTGCAAGCATTATGGTGGCGCACAATCATCCGTCGGGAGATGTACAGCCATCTGAGGAGGATATACGCATAACAAGAAGACTAAAAGATGCGGGGAATATTCTCGGGATTCAACTTCTCGACCATATAATTATTACAAAGCAAAAATACAGCAGTTTAAAAGAAATGGGAATTATTTAATTATGGATTATAAAGATTATTATCAAATACTTGGTGTTGATAAGAAAGCAAGCAAGGATGAAATTAAGAAAGCTTACAGAAAACTTGCAATGAAGTTTCACCCCGATAAAACAAAGGGTGATAAAACTGCTGAAGAAAAATTCAAAGAAATAAATGAAGCAAACGAAGTACTCAGCGATGACGATAAAAGAAAGAAGTACGATGAAATGGGGTCGAACTGGCAGTACTATCAGCAGGCAGGTGGTAAAAATGAGGGATTTGACTGGGGCAGATATTCGAATCAGGGAGGAACGCAGTATCAACAAAGCAATAATTTTGAGGATGTGTTCGGTAATTCAGGATACTCGGATTTCTTTGATATGTTTTTCGGGGGGAGCTTCGGCGGAAGCAAAAAAAGCCGAAGGGGAGGAGGCAGACGCACTCCTGCTAAAGGTCAGGACTATCAGGCGGCACTCGATATTACATTAAGAGAAGCTTACAGCGGAGTATCTAAAGTATTTACATTCAACAATCAGTCAATAAAGCTGAATATTAAACCCGGCATACCCGACGGGCATGTTTTAAAAATTCCGGGAAAGGGCGGAGCAGGTTCAGGCGGTGCAGGTGATTTGCTTATACAAATTAATGTTCGAGGCGATGGAGTATATGAAAGAAAAGGGGATGACCTTTACGCAAATCTGCACGTTTCTTTATATGATGCGGTTCTCGGCGGTAAGGTTGAGTTTGAAGCAATGAAAGGAAAAGTAAAGATTGACATAACAAAAGACTGTTCGAACGGAAAAATATTTCGTCTTTCAAAGATGGGAATGCCGAAGTACGGAAAAACGGGTGAGTTCGGTGATTTGTATCTAACGGTTCAAATAGATTTGCCGAGAAATTTAACAGCAAAAGAGACCGAGCTGTTTAGTGAGCTAAAGAAACTTAGGAACAAATGATGTTTTTAACTTTTACTTGAACAAAATCCCCGCTCATTTGACGCTCAATTGACGCTCATTTGACGCTCAATTGACGCTCAGTTGACGCTCATTCCCCGCTCAGTTGACGCTTGTTCGGAACTGCTGACAGGAATCTGAGACGCATCTAACACGAATCTAAGCCGTTTGATTTAGCAATCCATGTTTACACGAAGGTTATACCCTTTTATGTTTATTCACAGTAGTTTCTATCAACATTGAATACCTAAAGGCATTCTTTCTATATACAATTTGTAATCTACCAATATGAGATGCCTACGGCATTTTCTTTAGATATAGCAAACCAATTATCATCTATCGATATGAAATGCCAACGGCATTTTCTTTAAAAACGACAAACCAATGATTCACTCATTCATAATTTGACTTATGGATTAACAAATACACTTCAGGAAAATCAGCGATAAGCCGTAGTCTAATATTACATATTATAATTATTCTTGGAAAGATGTGATTTCTTGGATTATTATTATGAATTGCAGAATAGAATAAATAACATTAAGCTATTTAAATAGCCCCCCTACTAAAAGGTTTAATACATTAAACTGTTAATAAAGCAAATATAATTATAATTCGATAAATATTCCGTTTCTATTGCCAGGTATCATAAACTCGATGCACGGTATCACTAAATGACAACTCCATATCCCTGCCAAACAACAACAAAAAGTTATCAACTGATATGTTTAATAATCATCTCAGCCAATAATTCAATTTTGAACGGTTTGGAAATATAGTCATTACATCCTGATGCTAATGCTTTCTCTCTGTCACTCTTTAGAGCAAAAGCCGTTTGGGCTATAATTATGACATCTTTATTAATTTGACGGATTTGTTTTGTGGCGTCATATCCATTCATATTGGGCATTTTGATATCCATAAGCACCAGATCAATATCAGTATTGTTCTTGCATATTTCAACCGCTTCTTCTCCCGTTCTTGCGTACAATATTTCTTTGCTGAACATTTTGATAAATGTTGCCAGGAATATCATAGATGTTTCGTCGTCTTCAGCAATCAGTATTTTCAGTTTTTTTATTTCGGGGGTTTCACTTTCTTGAATCTGTATGTTATGATCATCATCAACTGACAACTGATTATTCTCAACTGATAACTGACTTCTGTCAATTATATAAGGAATCGTAAAATAAAATGTCGAACCTTTTCCAAGTTCGCTTTCCACCCACATTATTCCTCCAAGCAATTCCACATAAGCTTTAGATAAGGATAATCCCAAACCAGAACCTTCGTATCCACGGGAGAGTCCTTCACTCCCCTGCCTGAACTTGTCAAAAATTAATTCCCTTTGTTCCAATGGAATACCAATACCCGAATCTTTAACATAAAACTCCAGATTCTTATCCTTTTTCTCGTATCCAAATTCAACTGAGCCTGCATTCGTAAACTTTATTGCATTAATGACAAGGTTACTAAGAATGGAAAAGATTTTCTCTCTGTCTGTTTTTATAAAAGCCTCGGGAGCCGGCAAACTGTTTTGAAACGAAATACTGATTCCTTTTTTCTTTGCTCCCGGACTGAGGAAATTATATATATATTCCAGCTGTTCGTTTATGTTTGTTCCTGATATTGAAATTTCCATCTGGCCCGACTCTAATTTTGAGATACTGATAATGTCAGTTATTGTATTTAACATTCGGTTGCCACTTTTTTCTATAATACGTATATAGTTTTGCTGTTCTTCGCCTGTGAGCTTTGGTTCTTTAAGCAGTTCGGAAAAACCCAGAATTCCATTCAATGGTGTTCTTATTTCATGACTCATATTTGCAAGGAACGAAGATTTTAGACGGTCGCTTTCTTCAGCTTTATTTTTGGCTATTAGCAATTTTGTATTAGTTCGCTGCAATTTTTCCTGTGTTTGCTTTTGAGCTTCAATTTTTTGATGCAGCTCAAGAGTACGTTCTTCTACGAGGATTTTCAATTGTTTGCGATGTAACCGCTCCATGAAATAATAAATAATAAAGAATATTAAAAGCAGAAAAAAGATTACTCCTATCAGATAAAACAAGTTTGATTTGTAAAACGGAGTTTCCTGGTGGAATTTCAATTCAGTAAATACCCGGTCGTCCCATTGCCCGGCTTCATTAGAAGCCATAACTCTGAACACGTAATCACCACCGGATATGTTCGTATAATAAGCGCTTTTGCGTGTCCCGCAATCGATCCAATCTTTGTCGAAACCAACCAGCATACAGCGGTATTTGATTTTCTCGGGATTCGAATAGTTAAGTGCAGAATATCTGAACTCAAGTCTGTTAGTGTATGAAGAAATTGATAACGGGTTGGTTATTTTCATGGGCTGACCATCAACTAAAAATTCTTCCACATAGATTGTTGAGAAATAGGAATTAGCAGTTTTCATTAATTCAGGATCTATGACAGCAACACCTTTCATAGTAGGAAACAGTAGTTTACCATCACGTGTTTTGAATCCCGCAGGTGAGACACCCCCATTGCATTCAATAGTTTCCATACCATCTGTTTTTCCGTACGAAATTGAATTCAATGAATTTAGTTTTAAATCGGCGAAATCAATTAAATCACTTTTCTTGATTTTGTAAATTCCTTTATTACAACTAATCCAGAAATAACCGAATTCGTCTTCAAGAATCTTAAGTACTACTTCATTGATTAATCCATCTTTTGCCGTGAATTGAGATATCTTTCCGTTTCTAATCAGGTTCAATCCGTTACCTGCTGTTCCCACCCATAAATTTCCTTCTTTATCTTCATACAAAGATAAGATATAGTCATCCGATAAACCGTCTTTTTGAGAAATTATGGAAATCTTATTGTCCTTAATTATATTTAATCCGTCATTTGTTCCAACCCATAGGTTGCCTTTGATGTCCTCAAGTATACAGGTTACGTTATCATTAGATAAACCTTCTTTAGTAGTAAATGCAGTAAATTTACTGTTTTTATAACTGTTGATTCCTCCCCCCGTTGTACCGGCCCAAATGGCGCCTGATTTATCACAATAAATGGCTATAACCACATTGTTTGATAATCCGTTTGCACTGGAATAAGAAGTGAATTTATTATCTTTGAAACTTGTTAGCCCACCCCCTGCAGTTCCAATCCAGAGAGTGCGATTCAAATCTTCATCGATAGCGAGCACAAAATGTTCAGGAAGCCCATCTTTTTTGGTAAAAGTATGTACCTTTCCGTTTTCAAGTTTGTTTAAGCCTTTTCCTGCAACACCAAGCCACAAAACTCCGGCATGATCTTCAAATATTGGAAGAATTGCATCACCAGGCAAACCTTCACGAATAGAAATGGTTTGAATTAATTTCATTTTAATCCGGTCGATTCCTGCTCCGGACGATCCTGCCCAAATATTTCCTTCCCTGTCTTCAAATAGTGTAGCTATCAAATCACTCGATAGACCTTCTTTTGTAGTTAGTGAGTGGAATTTTCCATCCTTCATCAGTGTAATCCCTCCGCCATTGGTACCAATCCACAAAATACCGTTTGTATCAAAACAAAGTTTTGTGATTGCATTTTCAGTCAAACCGTCTTTCACAGTATAAACTGTAAACTTATCCTGTTTGAGCACATTTAAACCACCGCTCTTTGTTCCAATCCAAAGGTTCTGTTCTTTATCAAAAGCAAGAGTTTCGATGAAATCATCTGAAAGACCGTCTTTTTTGTAATAATTCTTTATCTGACCATTATCTATTACTGAAAGCCCTTTTTGTGTTCCTACCCATAATCTGCCCTTCGAATCAATTGCAAACGCTCTTATATAATCAGAAGCTAATCCGTTTTTCGTATCGTATCCGATTATTTTTTCATTCTTTATATAATTCAGACCACCTCCCGAAGTCCCGATCCATAACCCTCCGTTCGAATCATCTATCAATGTATAAACACGATCACTTGATAAACCGGTGGACTTATTGTATTTAAAAAAAGCATTATCCTTATACCTGATTAAGCCGTCACCTTCAGTTCCAACCCACAGGCTCGAATCACTGGTTCCCAAAAGCGTACTTATAAAATTAACGTTTAATTCCGGAATGTTACTTCTATTCATCAGGAAAAAAGTATTACCGTCAAATCTTACAAGTCCCTCCTCTGTTCCAAAAAACATCCATCCATCTGCTGTTTGCGATACTGTGATAATAGAATTCACTGGTAAACCCTGCTCCATTTGCCAATTATCAACTTTCAGCCTGGGTAGTACCGAATTAGAGGTTTCTTGTTTTTGTCCATAGGAAAGACTAAACATAAGACTCAATAAAATAAAAAATAGTGATGCATGTGTTTTCATAATACTAGAACCTGTCATTATTAAAAATTGTAAACATATGAGAGAAAGACTATTTATCAGTTTTATTTTTCCCGAGGTTGAAAAATTAAAATAATTTCTCAGTTTTATATTCATTCATTCAAGGGAAATATTTAAT
>JBHELA010000058.1:0-7044 GCA_041859005.1 Ignavibacteria bacterium | reverse complement strand
GTTTATAGTATATAGTCACGTGACTATGTTAGCGACAAAAAAAGAGAGGCCAATCAAAGCCTAATTAGAAGCCAATTAAGAGCCAATCAGAGACCAACTTTGGAGAGGAAATTTATACCTGAAAACACACCGTTTTGTTTTTTAGAAATATAGTGATAATACTATATTCTGATAATTTTATTCCCATTCGATTGTTGCGGGGGGTTTTGAGCTGATGTCATAAACGGCACGGATTACGCCTTTAACGGTATTAATTATTTTGTTTGAAACGGATGTGAGGAAATCTTTTTCGAACCGGTAGAAATCGGTCGTACAATGAAACATTGGAATCAATATTTTATTACCAAGTTAAATGAAAGGCAGGGAAATAAGGCATAATTGAAAATAAGAAATATTAATTAGGAATTATAATTCAGTTTATAAATATGAGATAAATTTTCTTTAAATAAAGGTTTATTTATCCAGCCATTGTTTAAAATCATTTACGCGCTCCCGGCTTACAATTCTTTTATCTCCCTCCAATTGTTTAGAAATAATAGCTAATCGCCCGTTGAAATAAGTATTTACTTTTTCAACGGATTGAATATGTATGATTATTTTTCTGTTAACGCGAAAGAAATCATTTGGAAGTAAAATTGTTTCGAGTTGTTCTAAAGTATAATCAATTATGTAACTACCTCCTGTTGTTGTGGTTAAAAAAGTCAGGCTATCCTGTGATTCAAAATGATGAATCTCATCAGTTTGTATGGTGTCGATGGTTTGTCCCTTTTTTACCAAGAACCTGCTTTTATATTGCTTATTCATTTGCTGATAAGCAGTTGTAATATTCTCTATGAGTTGTTTGTTAGTTAGAAGATGTTGTTTGTTAAATTTCTCAAGTGCAAATTGTAAATCCTGTAAGGAAACAGGTTTTAGTAAATAATCTATACTATTTTGTTTAAATGCCTTAATGGCATAGTTGTCGAAAGCAGTAGTAAAAATAACAGGTATATCTATTTGAATTTTTGTGAAGATATCGAAACTATTTCCATCGGCGAGATGTATATCTAAAAAAATTAAATCGGCGGGTATTTTTTCTTTAAAATAATTTACGGCAGCTTTTACAGTAGTGATATATTTTATCACTTTAATGTTATTATCAATTTTATTTAATAATAAAGTAAGGTGTTCTGCGGACAAATTTTCATCTTCTACTATTATAACTTTCATGATGAATAATTTTAACTTTTAACCTTTTGAAATTAAAGGTAAAACAACTTTAAATATTTTTCCATCGTCAAAGATTTCCACTTTCTCGTCAGTAAAATAAGAATAACGTGATTGGATATTTTTTAATCCGGTATTTGTTCCTTCAATATTACCACTTCTTGGGTGAACAGGGTTTTCGACAACTAATGTATTATTGTATGTATAGATAGATACCTGTAATGGATTTTCCTGAGATATTTCATTATGCTGTATAGTATTCTCTACGAGCATTTGTAAACACATTGGGAGTAAATTAGCAGACTTCAATTTATCATCAATATTAAATATGAATGAAATGCCGCTGTCAAACCTTATTTTCAGCAAGTAGATATAATGCTCTAAAAAATTAAGTTCTTCCTGCAAGGAAACCAACTCATAGCTTTTATTATCTAAAACATAGCGATACACTTTAGAGAGTTCATTAATAAAATCTACAGCCTTGTCCTGATTTTTATGAACCAGTGAGGTAAGTACACTGAGATTATTAAACAGAAAATGAGGGTTGAGCTGGTGTTTTAAATTTTGTAACTGAGCATTAGCGCTTTCGGTTTTATATTTTTCTACATCCACCAGACTTTGTTTCCAGGCTTTAAAGAACTGACTGCCGACTGCAACGGTTAATAAAATATATGTAAAAAACACAGCCGGTATAAAGGTTTCCTGCATTTTGCGGTTGATTATTTCACCGTCGCTGAATTTTATTTGGTGAATGATAAACATTAAATCAAACAAAATAATGGTAGTAAATATTGTGCTGGAAATTGCTTGAATTATCAGTCTTTTTTTAGGGTTTTCTAACCATTTATATCTGTTGTTCAGCCATTTGTTAATCAGCAGGTTACCTTCCCAGAGTATGAACACTATTCCTGTTATGTAAATTAAATCAAAATCAAAGAATTCGTCGGTTTTGAAAAACAATATTTTAAACAGAAATGCAATGAATATTGATATTCCTGCTTTATATACAAATTTAATTTTATTGTTTTGCATAGCCCGTTTAAAATTGAAATTTATAAACAAAGTTTGGAAATAGACCGAGCTGGTAAGTCGTGTTTATTGACCTGCTCCTGTTGTCATAAGACTGTGAAAAAACGTTTTCGTTATTCGTTATATTTTGTAAGTCCAGATAAAACGAGTGAGACATTTTTTTAGTGCTGCTGTTAAGTGTATATCCGACTTTAAAATCCATTCTGAAGTAATTAGAATAATTCATCGTATAAACGGCATTACTTTCTAATTGCTGCTGACCCGTAATTTGCGATGCCTCTAAATCAATAGGCGTGTATGGTCTGCCGCCGGCACCTGTAATTTTAAAATCCACGGTTATTCTATTCCTTTTTTCACTGCCCACTTTCCATTCTTTTCCTGCTAATATATTATAAACATAATTTCCGTTAAAAGCAGTGTTTCTTTCTGCACCGTCACTTGCAGTATATTTTGAATCGTAAACAGAGACAGTGAATAATCCATAGTATCCGTTACTAAAAAACTTTTCGATGGTTAGTTCTGCTCCGTAGTTTTTTCCCGTTCCGCTGTTTGCAAGACTATCTTCCAAATCAGTCTTAAAGGTAGCTCCTGTATTCAGCATAGAGTAACTGCTCGAAAATATATTCACGGGTACATTGTATATATATTGATAATAGACTTCTGCTTTTATACGCCAGTCAGTAAACGGCTGTAAATCGTATCCTAAAACAAAATGATGGCTTTTTGTAAAATCTAAATTTAAATTATTATAGTTATAAGAGCCGTCCCTGTTTTGTGTTTGTAAAAAATAAACATTTAAGGGCTGAGTCTGTGAATGCAAACCGTATCCGAGACTGAAACTGCTAACATTATTCATATTGTATTTTAGTCCAAAACGAGGTTCAACTGAAAAAGAATTATTCAGGAAAAACTTTTGAGCGTGAATGCCTGTATTCAAAGTAAACTTTTCGCTAATGCTGTATTTTATGTGTGCAAATGCCTGTGCTAACGTAGTATAACTGTTATAATCCCAAACTTGGTTCCATGTGTCCTGTTGAACCATTCTTGTTCTGTCATAAAGATACAATTTCATTAATTCCGCCTGAACCCCTGTCTTTATAAATAACCTCGAATTGATTTTTAAATTGTAGTTCGTAATAAAGTTGTATCCTGTTTTGCTGCTGTTATTTTCTTCCTTAAGATAGGAATTTCTTGCTGAATCTAAATCATAATTCGACTGATTAGTTTTCGAATAATTAATACCTATAGAAGAGCTTAAAAAAGATTTACTGTTAATTAAAAAGAGGTGATTTAATCCAATGATTCCAATTTTGCTATCAAAATCCACATCATTTCCATTGCCGTATAATGTATTGGAATTACCTCCCGTTATAGAAATATTACTTGCCGCTAAAATGCCAAACAGTGAAAAGGTACCGTATTTTGTGCTTCCGCTGTTTACTTTAAATGAAAGATCCTGATAAGACGGTGTAGAAGTAGTACCAATGTTTATTCCTATTGCTTGTGCAATGCCGGCAAGAGAATATCTGTAACCGATTAAATAAGATGAGCCATTATTCCTGTTTATGGGACCTTCGGTAACAGCTTCCAATCCGGTTATCACTCCTGCTTGAATTGTGGTCTCTCTTTTTTGAGTATTTCCATTTCTAAAGCCTAAATCAAAAACACCTGATATAGCATTTCCGTACTCCGACGGAAAAGCAGAAGTGAAAAAATCAGAACTCTTTAGCATATTAGTATTTAAGGCGCTTACTGCACCTCCGGTTGTACCAATTGAAGCAAAATGGTTAGGGTTTGTAACATTCATTCCGTCAATTCGCCATAAGACACCAACAGGCGAATTGCCACGAATAACTATATCGTTTCTTGAATCATCGGGGGCATTTACTCCTGCAAAATTTGAGACCAAACGGGCGGGGTCACTTCTACAACCTGAATATCTGTTAACTTCTTCCATCGAAAATGTTCGAGCACTGTTGGTTGCTAAGTCATTTATAGTTTTGTCTTTAGAATTTACTGTGACATCTATCTCATCTGTTGTCACTAAATCTTCTTCCATTTTAATATCCAGAATTGTTTCTTTTCCTGCGGACACGACTACATTCGGAACAATTACATTTTTGTATCCTATATAAGAAATTTTGATCTCATACCTGTCCGGAACGACATTAGAAAGCACATAATTTCCATTAATATCAGATTGTGTAATGTTTTTATCTGCAACATTTACTATTTGTATTACAGCACCCTGTAAAGGTGACATTGAAAGTTTATCAATAATATTACCTCTTATATTTTGTTTATTGCTTTGAGCAAAAGATAATTGAGCTATGAAAAGCAAAATAATTAAAAAGTGTTTATTCATGGTTAATAATTTATTGAATATTTCTAACAAGTCGTACAAAGTTTAATACCCTTTCTTCTCCTTGTCCGGTACCTACAATCTTCTTGTCAAAACGCACTGCACCGGCACCGTGAAGGTCTTCGCCGTTTCCATCTTCTGCCCGGCCAAAAGCCACATACCAGGCATTATCATAAGTAGTGGTTGCAGATGTACTTGTCCAATTATAGGGATAGTCAGCTTTGCCACCTTCGTTTAGAATACCGGTACAACTGAAAAGTGCATTTATTGCCGGACCTACATTAGCCGGGATTGTTGCACCCGGAGAGCGTGTGTAATCTACCAGACTTTGAAGTTCTTTTGAATTAGGTAACCGCCAATCGTTGTGACCCAGATAATTTGCGTTATTCTGCGTTTGAGCATAGGCAAGTGCGTGTTCCCAATCAATACCCGAACCATTGTCGGTTTGCTGCCACATCAAACCGGTAGCCAAATCAGAAATAGTGCCGTCGCCATTGTTCTGAAATAAATTGACAGCATAAGCTAGGTTGCCTCTTACACATCGAACAAAGTGTTTTGGACCTACACTGATAGAATAAGCTTTGATATGTCCGGTACCAAAGTTCACACCAAAGGCAAGTTCTGCGCCAGGCGTACCCCCGCTTACATTACCCATTACTCCGGTATATTTGTCGCTGCTCCAGAATATAGCGTGACTGAGATCTTGTTCGTCAGTATATTTAATGTCAAAATAGTTTGTATCAATATATGGCCAGCCCGCACTGCCATTCCATAAAGAGTATAGCTCCTTTATGGTTGGAAGCCGCCAGTCGTTGTATCCACCATAGTTTTGATTGTTCAGATTGTCAACTAAAGTTTGAGTTTCTGCCCAGTAATACATACCACCGAAAGTTGGTTTCTCATAACTTTTCTGCCATGTTAAACCGGTAACCTCGTCCTTAATAGTAAGCCCATTTGTGCTTTTGGTGTAATTGGGAGCCGTATGTGTATATTGCGCATCTTGTCCAAAAAACGCTTGTCCTGAAACGGGGGTGATAATGTTTCCGAAGCTATCATAGCATTTAGTTTGACTTGTGCCAATAACCGGATAGCATCCCGGATATGCCGGTTCGCGTGGAACGATATGCATTTCAATATTAGCAGCAGCAGAAATAGGATTATGATTACATCCCAACGATGGCAAAATAAATCCTACTATTATAAATAAAGTTAAAATAGTAGAAAACAGTACTTTCATAATTGATGTTACGGTTATACATTTAAATTTTGTTTTCATTGTTAATATTATTATTTAAAATTATTTGTAATACAAAAATATCTTTAAATTATCCATAATATAGATTGATAAATTTGAGTTGCAGAAAAAGCAGGTTGAATTGTATAGAATACAGGCTGAATGATTTGCAATTCAAAGGGGTATAAATATTTTTGAGACCTGCAATGTACTGTTTCAAACACCAGTTGACTAATAAGATATATTTCGATACAAATAGAATTCATTAAAATAAACCAGACAGAAAAAGAAAAAGTACGTATTTCACAGACTACAAACCGGAGTTCATCAGTTATAAAGACACTAATATATACCATAGATACAAAAACAGAATAAAAAAGGTAATTTTTAAACAAAAACCATGAATGATAGTCTAATATCGACGTTACTGTGGTTTTAATTGTAGTATAAGTCAGGAATCAGTATTAATACATCTCTTGAATTTGATTAGAAGGAGGCAGAGATAAGTACAATTGTTTGTATTATTTTTTATAACAATGAAAAGGATTCTCACCTTCAGCTTTCGAACTTCTATTTACTTTATTCCCATTCGATTGTTGCGGGGGGTTTTGAGCTGATGTCATAAACGACACGATTAACGCCTTTAACGGAGTTAATAATTTTGTTTGAAACGGTAGTGAGGAAATCTTTTTCGAACTGGTAGAAGTCGGCTGTCATGCCGTCTGTTGAAGTAACAGCACGTAGTCCGATAACATTTTCGTAGCTGCGTTCATCGCCCATTACGCCTACTGTCTGGACGGGAAGAAGAACCGCGAATGCCTGCCAGATTTTATCGTAGAGCTTAAAGTTGTAAAGCTCGTTTATAAATATGTCGTCAACCTCGCGCAGAAGGTCGAGTTTGGATTTTGTTAAATCGCTTAAAACCCTTACTGCAAGACCGGGACCGGGGAAGGGGTGGCGGCTAATGAATTGCTTCGGCAATCCAAGCTGATAGCCGATTTTTCTAACTTCGTCTTTGAAGAGTTCGCGGAAAGGTTCAATGAGTTTTAACTTCATCTTTGCAGGAAGTCCTCCGACGTTGTGGTGTGATTTTATTGTAACTGAGGGTCCCTTGAAAGAAACGGATTCAATGACATCAGGATACAATGTTCCCTGAACGAGATACTTAATGTTAATATTATTCTTACGTAGTTTTTTAGCTTCGGCATCGAAT
>JBHELA010000243.1:0-4573 GCA_041859005.1 Ignavibacteria bacterium | reverse complement strand
TCGTCACGTACCCAGTCGGTTTCAAGTTTTACGTCGAGAACAAATCCAAGCCTGTTCTTCTTTTCATCAACTCTTGCAAAACCAATTTTCTTTATACCTTTTGCAAGCATTGCTATCATGTATGAAGTCGAGGAAATTCTTATGGTTGTCGGCACAATAATAATATCAAAATTCTTCTTTCTCAGGTTCTTAAAGAAATCATAAACAACTTTGAAGTTGTTTTTTCTGAAAATCGTAAACTCATCTATGTACGGATTAAGTTTCTTGAGGTTTACGTTGTAGTTTGTCGGACATCCGATAAATGTAATGTACGAATCGGGATATTTGTTCTTAAGCGCTTTGAACATCGGCAGGGAGCATATTGTATCTCCGAGCTGTATACTTTGCGGTCTTATGATTAGTATTTCAGTCAATAATTTTTGTATATTTTATGAATATAGAATTATTGATATGTAAAATAAATGAAGTATTAGAAATAAAATCAATATGCCCGAGGGATTCTCGGGCATATCAATGAATTTATTAAAAGATATAACGGAATATTAATTAAAAGGATCTTATTGCTCTGACTTTTGCCGTGCTATTCTTCTGATTTGTATAATTGTAATTATTACCAAAATTCATAACCCAAGCTTGATATGCATCCGTAGCTTCATTTGAGCTCCAGTACTCTCCTCCTGAAATCCCAAGAACGGATTTTTGTTGATACATTAAATTTAGTTCAAATAATGTTGGTAAATACCAGTCCCCGTAATATAAATAACTATCAGTATTATCAACGCAATAAAAATCCGAACAAAGCCTTGCCGCAAAATTTCCCAATGGATTATCTCCGATTATTCCTGCAATTATTAGCCCTGTATTCATTACCCCTCCTAAAAAAGACCCTCCAAGCTGGTATGGATTACTGCCGTCCCATACTGTCCCTGTTATTTTTGCCACGGGATTTCCGTTATCCCATGTTGCAGAAGTGCTGATATCGTCCAGCGATGCTACCAATCCGTGCATTCCCCCGTCATAAACATAAAATACAGTGCCACCGCCAAATTGCTCTCCGATATAATGCGTTCCTGCAGTTATATGATAAGGGTCTCCAATCCTGCCGCTTCCTGTTACTTTTATGTTGTAAATACCGTATATTTTTGTTTCGTCACCGTTTGCAACTTTTTTCCATCCGGTTGGAAATGATGTTACGGAATAATAATAATATCCCGGTTCGTTGTTTGTTTGGTAAATCATCAATCCTTCGATAGGGTTTGAAATTGCATTTCGCTGTGCTTCGGTCATCCTTGGTATAAGTATTCCTTTCGATGTTGAGGAAACATCCAGCATTGCGCTTGAATTGGGCTGGTCGCCTGTATTGTTTATGGATACTTGTGCTTCAGCTAAAATATTAATAAAAAATAAAAGTGCTGTGATTGTGAAAATTTTTTTATAGAACATTTTTGTCTCCTATTTTAATTATAGTTTTGATTTTAAATTTAATAATTATTTAAGAACCGTCATCTTTAGAATTTTACTGAATGTACCAGCGGTCATCCTGTAAAAATAAACCCCGCTTGAAAATCGCGATCCGTCAAATAATGCAGTATAATATCCCGGCTCTTTTACATCGTTAACAATAGTATTTAGTTCACGGCCAGTAATATCGAAGATCTTAATGTTTACAAATGCATCTTTAGGAACCTGATATTCTATTTTGGTACTAGAGTTGAACGGATTGGGATAGTTTTGTCCCATGGTGAATGAATTTGGAAGCATAATTTCCAGACTGTTTTCGAGAGTAAAATATTCTGTATTGCCGTTAAAGTCAAATTGTTTAAGTCTGTATTTGTACATACCAGAATTAACTTTAATATCATCAAAAGAATACTTGACGTGTCCATTATTTGTTCCGTTTCCAGTTACGTATCCTACTTTATTCCAGTTTAAATTTCCGGAGTTCAAAAGAGCCCTCTGAATCTCAAACCCTGCATTATTAATCTCACGTTCAGTTACCCACTTTAAAGATACGTCTCTTTTATTTACACTACCTACAAACGATAATAAAACTACTGGTAATGGATGAGAATCGTCTGATGCAGTCCATCTGTTATTATCATGAAATGTTGATAATCCTGAAATTGTAAGTGTGCCAGATTGTGTTTCCGAATTATAATCTACAGTAGAGGTCGTTCTTATCCAGGAAGTTCCTCCGTTTATGGAAAAATACGTTTCCATGGCTGAAGGATTCAATCCCTGACATTCTGAACCAAAATATTTCATTACCATAGTTGCGTTCAAATCCGTGTTAACAGCAGGGACAATACTGAACTGTTTGCTCATCCCTGTGTTTATACCGATTGCGGCAGCATCGAAATACCTTCTTATTGTGGTGTTGCCTGTGGGCACAGTCGTTGAGAGTGTAATCCCAATATTTCCAAATGTTTCTGAACTTAGGGGAGTAAAATAATTTCTTGTTGTTGTTAAGTATCCTCTTGAACCGTTATTAAAAGAGGAAAATATAATGTTGCTGTTGGATTCACCAGAAATTGAAGCCGAAGGTCCTATTACCAATACATTATCATACAAATCAAGATCTCCAGTCATCAAGGTCAATGTGCCGTTTAAAGTAATGTCTCCGCTCAGAATTACTTTAGCAGTTTGTAAGGTTTTATTTACAATCAGATTGTTAAAAACATTTTCTCCATTTCCTCCAACGGTGGAATTCTCCGAACCATTAAATACTATTGTCCCAATAGAGTTGTTAAATGTCCCGTTATTTATTATTCCGATATCCTTAACAATTAAACTCCCGGTATTAATCAGGTTTGTGCCGCTCAATATCCTTATCTGAGTATATGCTTTACTGCTGCAAATAAATAAAAAGATTATTGAAATAATTATATTGAGAAAAGATTGAAAAGAGGTGTTTAAAAGTAATTTATTAATTAATTTTATACTCATTGCAGGAATATCCTTCTTATAAGATTCATTTTAAATTATTTAATAATATTAGAGTGTAATAGGGAAAAATATTATTTGCTTATTATATTAATAAACAAATTTTTAAAAAAGGGAAAAATTACAACACTTATTTTTTTTGCATTACTTCTTTATTAAGCCAAAGTAGAAAAGGTTCTTTATTGATCTTACCGTATGAATTAAACATATACTGAACAAGTTCATCTTGTATCGTCTCTTCTGATTTACCTGAGGTTCGAAGCATCATTACATAACTCGATAGTTCATCAACTAATATCTTTTCATCCGGGAAAGTTAAATCAAATGTATTAATTATTTGGGGTTTGTCAGAATTTCTGCTGTTGTAATAATAAAGGGCAACATCCTCAAGAAAATCCGGTAACTTATTAATTGCTGTTTGTGTTTTAATGATCTCTTTGTCAATAATAATATTGTTTACTTCATTCGCCAGTTTTATTTCATAGGGACTATCATTGTATATAAAACGAATAGTGAAATAATCATTATCATTTACAGAATACTTATCTTCTTCCGTATCAATCAGGTATTTCCCGATGACGCAGTAAACATCCCACAGTACTTCAGATAAGGGTTCGGTTTCGCTTCTTGTATCGAGCGAGTTTTTACTTTTGGATAAAGCCGCCAAAACAGAAGACTTTAAAACATTTTCCAATTCACTTATCCTGCTTTTACTTACCTTTAAAGTGTACCTGCCTTTGGATTCGCTATGGACTATTGCGACTGCATCAGCGGATTTGAATATCACATTGTCGTTACCGCATATCTGATCGTCTTTAAGAAGTGCATGTCCCGTTCCTTCGAGTATAATCGTGCCTTTAATCTTCATTACAACATAACAGTCCTGAGCACTCAACAATAACGGAACAAAAAACACAAACAGTGCCAGCGGGATTAATATTTTTGTTTTCATAATCATATAATAAAATTAGTTGCTGATTTCAAGTTTATCTTTCTTTCTACTTCGTACTTTAGTTAAAAGAGAATCAACCAATTTAAAGTAAATCGCCATTATGAGTATATTAATGTGAACATTGTATAGTATGTAAATGATAACAGATGCAACAATCAAATAAACTATATATTTAAAAAGCCGTGCAAAGAATTTACCAACGCGGTGTTGTGATAATTTTTTAATGTATTTCCGCTCAAGTATATTTTTGTCTGAAAACACGTCCAGTGAAATAAGAAAATAGGTTATGAATAGTATTGCAAGGAACAACGGTTTAATAAGATTTTCGGACTCTTCTAAAGTGAGAAAAACATTTAAAAGTATAATTGCTCCGGGCATGTTACCTACTAAGGTCTGATGAATATCTCTTTCACGTAAGTCACCAATGATTACTATCCTATCTTTTATTGTATTTGCTATTATAGAATCAGGAAGAGACATAAACTCTCCAAGGTTAACATAGGGATACGGCTCTGATGACATCTCTTCTCTTATATCATAATCTCTTACCTTAAAATCTATTATTATTGTATTGAACGCAGGCTTCCCGTTCATTCGGCTTATAATACCTTTATTTAGAAAACTTGCATTGTATATATCCATATACATTTTAAGCGGAAGACTCGGGAGAGAGTCTAA
>JBHELA010000013.1:0-29294 GCA_041859005.1 Ignavibacteria bacterium | reverse complement strand
TACACAGAATTTTGCAAAACAGAACACATGGGAAATTGGAGGTTCAATAAGTTTATCATACACACAGAAGGTATCGAATGGGAACGCAAACGATAACGGGTTAAATATTTTTAAACTCTATCCGTATGTTGGTTATTTTGTGACAGACGGATTTGAAATCGGAATCATCCCTGCGATAGAGTTAGAAAGCGGCCAAGGTATAACATCAAATTCATTTGCAATATATGCAGCACCATCGTACAATTTTTATACTAAATCATTAGCTTACCCTTATGTTCAGGGAGCATTTGGATACAACAGAATCTCTTACGGAGGAAATTCATCAACATATTCAGGTATTGCATGGGCACTTGAGGGTGGAATGAAAATAAACATTGCCGGTAATAGTCTTCTAAAAATAGGATTAGATTACGGACAGAAAACACTTAATGGCAGTGATTCTTCGGATGACCGAGACGGGGTGAATACATTAAGTTTCGTAGCAGGATTTAATGTGTTCTTTTACTAAGGGCAACTTTGTATATCTCCCCAATATTGAGCGATAACCGGGTGAAATCTGCCGGCAACGGTGCAATTCTGATGGATTTCGGGGGGATTCTGATGGGCGACGATGCGATTCTGATGGGCGACAATGCGATTCTGATGGGCGACGATGCGATTCTGATGGGCGACAATGCGATTCTGATGGGCGACAGTGCGATTCTGATGGGCGACGGTGCGATTCTGATGGGCAACGGTGCGATTCTGATGGGCGACGGTGGCTTCCTGAAGTCCCTCACCCGAGAATTTGCTCAAAAATAAGGTTTTTTAGGTTTGCTGTTTTTATAGTATTGGGATGCCATTCTGAAGAGTGTGGAAAAAATGAACACAATAATTGAATTAATCAATTAGCCAAAAGAGTTTATTCTTTATAGGTTTCATAATACGATATTTCTAAATGTAATTTCTAATAGAAATATCTTATATTTAAGAATATGGGTGAGAATATTGTTGAGGGTAAACAAAACAATTCCGAGGATATCTTTAAAGATCTTGTAAACGATACACAAAGAAAGGTCAGGAGTATCTGCTATAAGTTTCTTAATAATATGGAAGAAGCGAACGATGTTGCGCAGGAGGTATATATTGAGGTTTTTCAGTCAATAAATGATGTTAAAAATCCCGACGTTCTAAATAGCTGGATATACAGGATTGCCGTATCAAAATCAATTGATCATATAAGATATTTCAGAAGGAAAAAAAGGTTTGGCTCAGTAACTGCCTTTTTCAATATTAATAATGAAGAAACCGGTTTTGAACTTCCAGCAAAAGGAAATCCCCAAAGTATATTAGAAGACTCACAAAGAGACAAAATATTGTACAAAGCTATTGATTTACTGCCAGAAAACCAGAAAATCGCATTGATTTTGAATAAAATAGAGGGTTTTACCAATACAGATATTGCGAAAATAATGGGAACAAGTGTAAATTCTGTGGATTCTTTCATTTTCAAAGGTAGAAATAAATTAAAGAAATTATTAATTAAATATTATAATGATATTTTTGATTAAGTTTTTCTCATAAAATATCGTCTTAAACATTAGAAAGCAAAAATGGATAAAAGAACAACACTAACGGACGAAGCAGAAAAGACTCTTTCGCTTCTTGAAAGAAAAGAGAGTCTGAGTTTTGATGACAATTTTTTTAATGAACTTGCCCCAAAGATTCACAACAGGCAAGCAAAGAAATCGTCATTTTCTGGGAATGTATATTCAAAACTACTAATCCTTCTTCCTCTTCTTATTCTGCTTAATGTGTTTATAATTTACATGATAATCGACAGACGGAACGATGCTATTGATGTTAAGGAACAGGTTCTGATTGATTCTCTTAAAAACAACTTTTTTATACTTGAGTAAATCATAAAATTTTCAAGCTATGGATATTTTCAGCAAGAACAAATTTTTATTCTGGGTTATAATAATTTTCCTTATAATCAATACAACATCAATAATATATCTGCTTGTTTCAAATCCCGGCAGACCTGATTACCCCGACAAACCTCACGACAAAAGAAAAGGTCCGCCTATGAAAGAAAGTATGTTAATGCGTGATGTCCTTGGTTTTGATTCGGAGCAGTCAAAAATATTTGACGAAATTGAAAAAAGATTTTTCGAAGAGGACAAAAAACTTCATAGTGAATTTAGAATTAATAAAGAGAAAATTGCGGAGAACCTTGCCTCTGATTCTTCAAGCAAGGAGAGCTTGGATAAACTTACCGAAGAAACAGTTCAGATTTTCAGGAAATTGCGAATAAATAATCAGCAGCGTTTCACAGAAATCAGACAACTATGCAACGAAAAGCAGAAAGAGAAGTTCGCAATAATAATACATGAAATTATTAATTCACCTCCTCAGGGATTCCCTCCGCCAGAAGAAATGAGAAAAGGTGATAAAGATTTTATAAGACAGCATTAAACATTTTAAATTTTTCAATTTTAAACTTTATAATATTATGAACAATCCGATTTTCAAGACAGTATTTCTTTGCATGATATTAGTATTTGCAATTACTGTTCCGTCTAACTCTCAATGGGCTCAATATTCTGCGGGACTCAGCGGAGGTGACGTAAGAACATTAACAGTCAACGGTAGTACAATACTTTCCGGAACGAACAGCAACGGTATTTTTATTTCCGGGAATAACGGTTCTTCCTGGACGCAGACCTCACTTAATGACAAATCAGTTTATGCGATAATTTACAGCGGGACGAATATCCTTGCAGGTACAAATCTTTACGGAGCATATTACTCAAATGATGCAGGCAGCACGTGGCTGCAATCATCACTGTCATCACAGATAGTATGGGCTTTTGCGGTATCGGGAAGCAACACCTTTGCTGGAACAAGCAGCGGGATTTTTGTATCAACAAATAGCGGAATAAACTGGAGTGCCTCAGGATTACCGACAAATTTTGTTTATTCTCTTTTTGTTAATGGAAGCACAATACTTGCTGGTACAAATCTCGGAGTTTATTACTCAACTAATGCCGGCGCAAACTGGACTCAATCATCACTTAACAACAAAGAAGTTTATGTCGTTTATTTGAATTCAGGGACAATGTTGGCTGGAACAAATGCAGGGGTATATTCGTCCACTAACAACGGAATAAACTGGACTACGTCATCTCTCCCGGCAACTAATGTGTATTCGTTCGCAACAAACGGAGCTAATTTATTCGCTGGAACAGCAGACGGAATTTATATTTCGACTAATAATGGCAGCTCATGGACTTATATAATAGACAACTGGAGCACTTTTTCTATGCTGAATCAAAACGGGACAATATACGCAGGAACTAATTCGGGTCTTTTTACATCCGCTGATAACGGAGGATTCTGGGAAAAGGCACCTTTGTACAATATGGGAATTTATGCATTTACAAAAAGCGGAAGCTATCTTTTCGCAGGTACAGATGAATACGGAATTTATAAATCGTCTAATGACGGACAATTCTGGGAGCCGACAGGAATAAGCACCGGAATATTTCTATGCTTCACAACAAACGGTAATTATGTTTATTCGGGAGCAGTTGACGGTGTTTATCTTTCTTCGAATAACGGAACAAACTGGATACAGACTTCTCTGAACAATGATGCAGTATATTCGATTGCGGTAAATGGAAGCACGGTTTTTGCGGGATGCGGATACGCTTTTTACATATCAACTAATAATGGTACAAATTGGAGTCAGGGTACACTGAATGAGGTTTCAACATCGCTATTAGTTTCGGGAGGAAATGTTTATTCCGGAACATACAACGGAGTATTCGTGTCGACTAATAACGGTTCTACATGGACACAGACCTCGCTTAATAACCGTTCCGTTTTTTCTCTCGCATTGGGAACCGGCAGGATGTTTGCGGGCACGGAGGGGTTTGGAGTTTATTATACTACAAATAACGGAACCTCATGGATGCAAAGCTCATTGAGCAACTACAAAATAACTTCACTCGCAGTAAGCGGCAATACGGTTATTGCAGGCACAGAAGCTGACGGCATTTATCTTTCCAACGACAATGGAAACACATGGTTCCCGAAGAATCAAGGAATAGGTAACCAGTATATTATGGGTTTATATATTTCAGGCTCATACGTATTCGCGGGTACTGAAATGAATGCTGTGTGGAGAAGAAACTTCAGCGAAATAATAAACATTAAGAAAATTTCAGATGTTATTCCAGGAGGATTTATTTTAGACCAGAACTATCCTAATCCTTTTAACCCTGTAACAAGAATAAGATATGAAGTACCAGTCGCAGGAGATGTTTCTCTTACTGTTTTTGATTTAAAAGGACAGGAAGTTCAAAGATTAGTTAACGGAATGCACTCACCGGGGGTTTATGAGGCAAATTTCAACGGCTCATCACTTTCGAGCGGAGTTTATTTCTACAAACTTCAAAGCGAAAATTTTACAGCAGTTAAAAAAATGATATTAGTAAAATAATTTTAAAAATTATAAAATAACAGATATGAAAAATTTAATAGTCTTATTGGTATTGTTTCTGATGACAGCATCAGACGGATATTCTCAGAATGTTGTTCAAAGTAATTTTCAAAGCGTTTTGGTCCCACAATATATATGTTCCGGTACATCTACGAGGTTACCATATATATATAGAGCAACGGTTAGCGGTTTAAATCCTAATGCGACATACAGATTTTACACTCAAGCATGCAGATATACAGATTTTGGCTCTACAAATCCGGGTGCAGGAAATCCAATATTAATCAACGGAACAAGTTTCAGGTACACTACCAGCACAAGTCTTGTAAATCCAACCGGTTATGATTCGCTTACGACGGACAATTCAGGTAATTATACGGGCTGGTTCGGGTTTGTTCACACGGGTAATGCAAGATTTACTGCGGGCAACTATGTAATACCGACAATAGTGCTTGACAGCATGAGAAATGGTGTCGTAAAATACAGGTTTGCGCTCAATGACTCAATATTTGTTCTAAAATTTTCAGATTCTACAATAGCTACCGCAGGGACAGGAATTTACGGATTAACAACTCTAAGCCCTAAAAATGTACTTTCACTTTATAATAATACTTCTAATACAGGAAGGCCTCTCGCGGTTGCCTATCTTGAAAGTGTAGGATTTGATACTACAACTTTAGCATCGCTTGTTTCATATTACAAAGACAGTGTCATTACGAGAAACGGCAGATGGGGCACAGTAATTCCTAATATACTTGCAACAGGTGTTAAGAGAATAAACCAACATAGCCTTGCAAACGGGCAAATTCTTAGTTATAATACAAGTCTTAACGGTATATGGCCAAGCGGTGCGAACACAGTTAATCCAATAGGCGGGTCTGCAATACCAATAAGAATGACGGGATTAGATGTGTTGACATATATTAATACAAATGGAACTGAAACCCCTTCAAAATTTGAGCTTATGCAGAACTATCCGAATCCGTTTAACCCTGCAACTAAAATAAGTTTTGCACTGCCGGTAAATGGATATGCAGATATGCGTATATATGATATTCTTGGACGAGAAGTAATACAATTAATCAGCAAGGATTTTTCATCAGGCAGTTATACGATTGAATTTAATGCTAACAATCTTACATCAGGAATTTACTTTTACAAACTGAATTTTACGAGTAGCAACGGAATTAATTTCTCCGATACTAAAAAATTAACATTAATTAAATAATATCTGATCTTAATAATGAAAAAGAAGTTTCTTAAATACAGTGTCCTGTTTGCAGTAGCTGCATTAGTGATTTATTCAGTTTCACTAAATACAGGTTACAATAAAGCAGGCGAGATTATGGCAGGAGAGGGAGACAGCATTTTTGCAGGAGTACAAGTGCATGAAATCCGTATGCAGTTTTCACAAACAAATTATTGGGACTCTCTGATTTACTTTTACAATCAAGGGCTTGAACAATATATGTTATGCGATGTAACAGTAAATGGTGTTCCGAAAGGCAATTCAGGCGTGAGAATGAAGGGTAACTCCTCATTTACACATCCAAACAACAAGAAACCGTTTAAGATAAGTTTTAATGAATACATTAGCGGACAGAGATGGAATGGTCTAAAGAGTGTTAGTCTTGGAAACTGTTGGAACGACCCGACATTCATCAGGGAAAAACTTCATCTCGATTTATGCAGGGCTGCAGGAATCCCGGCACCAAGAGCAAACTTTGCGAAGCTTTATATAAATGATTCGCTTTACGGACTTTATTCACTCGTTGAATCGGTTGATAAGACATTCATGACACAAAGATACGGGGATAACAGCGGAATATACTTTAAAGCTGTTGATGCAAGAGATACAGGCACTCAGTATTTTTCTGATTTCTGCTGGTATGGTAATGACTCTACTCCTTACTTTAGCCGTTACGAACTGAAATCAACGGAAATACTCACTTCATGGCGAAAGCTTGTTTCATACATTGACACTTTGCATCATTCCACTAACATTGCAGCCTCATATCCAATGTACACGAACATGAGCAATCTTTATAAAGCAACTGCAATGGATATTATGTTTGGAAATCTTGATGCTTATATGCACAGCGGAAGAAATTTTTATGTTTATTACAATCCTGTAAACAGCAAAATGGAGTGGATTATATGGGACGTAAGCTTGTCTATTGGTGCGATGCCGGGCGGAGGAATTTCAAGTATAGAAACACTGCCGCTTACGTATGTTATTGACTCAACTCAAAGGCCATTGTTAGGTAAAATATTTAATACGCCAACTCTTAAGAATGAATATTTACTGGCACTCTGCAATCTGCACAAGACATATTTTTCAACCGCAGTACTATTCCCGAAGATTGACAGCATAGCAAACATCATAAGGCCTGAAGTATACAGCGACCCGAGAAAGATGTACACAAATCAACAATTCGAAACGAATATAATTTCAGATATTACAATACTTGGCAGCAGGAAGCCCGGACTTAAATCTTTTGTAACCTTAAGAGCTAATAACATAGCAACACAGCTTAATAATTTAGGTATAAACTGCGAAACAGCTGTACAGCCGGGACAGGAGAGCATTGGCAATCAGTATGAACTAAAACAAAATTATCCTAATCCATTTAATCCAACAACAAAGATATCTTATTATTTACCGAAATACACTAATATATCGGTAAGGGTGTATTCACTCCTTGGAGAGGAAATTGCAACCCTGGTTAACAATAAGAATCAAAACTCCGGAAATTATTCCGTTGAATGGAACGGCACTGACAATAATGGCCGGTTAGTTTCATCGGGTATATATTTATATGTACTTGAGACACCTTATCTTAAGGTATCGAGAAAAATGACATTACTTAAATAGAAAATTTATAAACAAAATATAATAAATGAAAAGAACTAAATCACTCTGCCGGTTATCATTACTTGTCATAATATTGATAACCAACACTGCTGTTTTATTTGGACAGGCATACACAGGAAACACTCTTTATGGGTCCAACAATTCAAAGTACACTTATCTTCGAGATATGAGTAATACCTTAATCCATACATGGACAAGCACAAGAAACGGTGGTTATTCATGTTATATGACTCCTGACGGAAGCATATACAGACCAGCTGTTTATGGATCATCACTTAACGGGGGAGCTGCTGCCGGGATGGTGCAGAAGCTATCATGGAGCGGAGCTGTATTGTGGGAATATGCTTACAGCACTTCAACCTATAGGTCACATCATGATATATGTCCCATGCCAAACGGTAATGTATTACTTATAGCCTGGGAAACCAAAACATCGGCTCAATGTGTTGCAGCAGGTTTAAATCACAGTTCATCTCTTTGGCCTGATCATATTATAGAAGTACAGCCTGTTGGAACATCGGGAGGCATAATTGTATGGCAATGGCATTTCTGGGATCATCTAATTCAGGATTACGATGCAACTAAGAGCAACTACGGAGTTGTTGCAAATCATCCGGAACTGCTAGATATTAATGTAGGGAGCACATCAGGAGACTGGATGCACTGTAACGGAATTAGTTATAATGCCGCGAGAGATGAGATAGTTATTTCGTCTCACAATCTTGATGAGATTTATGTTATTGACCACAGCACAACAACAGCTGAAGCAGCAGGACATACCGGCGGTGCAAGAGGCAAAGGTGGTGATTTTCTTTATCGTTGGGGCAGAGCATCAAATTATAGGGTAGCAAGTTCACCGCAAGTATTCAATGTAGTCCATTGTTCCAAATGGATAACTGACGGTTTACCGGGAACCGGAAATATCTTAGCGTTCAATAATAGAGAAGGCACGAATAGCTCTATGATTGTTGAAATTACTCCCCCAATTGATTCATTAGGAAATTATACGCTTACCCCCGGAACTGCGTATTTGCCATCTGCACCAACATGGTCATACAGCGCAAGCGGATTTTATTCAAATCATCTTGGAGGAGTGCAGAGACTACCAAACGGAAACACATTAATTGCAGAATCAACGAGCGGATATTTGTTTGAAGTTAATCAGGCAGGTACCGTACAGTGGAGTTATCAAGCATCGGGTGAGATTGTAAGAGCATTAAGATATCCACCAAATTACATTACATCTATACCTGATGAAGAAATTGCAAAGACACCGGTAAGATTTGAACTGTTCCAGAACTATCCGAATCCGTTTAATCCTTCAACGACAATTGAGTTTAATTTGCTTAAGAACGGATTTACAGACCTAACTGTTTTTGATGTTACAGGTAAGGAAGTTGCTAAAATTCTGAGCGGAGAAATGAAATCAGGGGTTCATAAGGTAAATTTCAACAGCGACGGATTAACAAGCGGAGTTTATTTTTACAAACTTACAACTAAAGATTTTTCCGAAACAAAAAGAATGATGTTGCTCAAGTAAAATGAAAATTACAAAGTAAAGTAAATTCTAAAAAACCCCTCGCAGAATTGCGGGGGTTTTTTACATCCTTTTCTTTATGACAGTTGCATTTCTATTTAATTGAGGAAAACGTAAATTTGTTGATTAATTTAATTAATTATATATGAATTTTAAATCGCTTTTAATAATAGCACTGCTTTTGATTTCTTTTAAAGCTTTTGCCAATGAAATACAGTTTACAAACGGTACTTATACCGAAGTTCTTTCAAAAGCAAAAGCTGAGAGCAAGGTGCTTATGATTGATTTTTATACAGATTGGTGCAAATGGTGTGTAGAGCTTGACAAAAAAGTTTATACTAATTCAGAAGTTGCCGATTTTGCGAACAAGAATCAGGTAAACTGGAAGATTGATGCAGAAAAAGGTGAGGGTATTGAACTTGCAAAGAAATTTCAGGTAGCAGGATATCCAACCGTTGTGTTTGTGGATGGGAATGGCGATGAGATTGACAGAATAGTAGGTTATCTTCCCGTTAAAGATTTTCTTCCCGCAATGAAAGACTTTGTAAGCGGCAAAAACACACTAAAAAGCCTGCAGGCAACTCTTTCGGCAAATGCGAATGACATAGAAGCTAATTTCAGACTTGGGAAAAAAACACTTGAAGTCGGGAATGCTGGGGATGCAAAGAAATATCTGGAAAAAGTCGTAAGCTTGGATTCAGAAAATAATTCGGGATGGACTGACGATGCTGAGCTGTATCTTGCACAGATTAGCGGCAAAAAAGATGACATTGATGCTTTTGTGAATAAATATCCCAAAAGTGACCTGACAAAGCAGGCTTTAATTTTTCTTGCTGAATCAACGATGGAAAATAATGATTATACAACGGGTGATAAATACTACGATGAGCTTATTGCAAAATACGGAAAAAACGATGAAGAAGTAAGTTTTAGTTACGGTCAATACCTGCTGTCAAAAATATACGGAATTACAAAGAACGAGAATATTTCAAAAGAGCTAAACCTTAAAGGGATAGAGCTTGCGAACACATGTCTTGTGTTTGTTAAAGGAAGCGTAAACGAGGCTTCGTGTTATTACTACCTTGCGATGCTAAATCTAAACCTTGGCAACAAAGCTCAGGCACTCGATAATATCGACAAAGCAATCAGCATATTTGACAGAAAATCATTCAGAGAACTCAAGGATAAAATAAACAGGTAAATGTATAACGACGATTTTATGAGACGGGCTATCCGTCTTTCCTTGTATAACATACAAAAGGGTGGAGGACCGTTTGGTGCAGTAATGGTTAAAGACGGGAAAGTGATTTCTTCCGGTACTAATTTAGTAACATTAGTAAACGACCCGACTGCACATGCTGAAATAGACGCAATCAGAAAAGCTGCTAAAAACTTGAAGACATTTGACCTCAAAGGATGTGAAATATACACGTCCTGCGAACCTTGTCCAATGTGTCTTTCGGCTATTTACTGGGCTAGAATTGACAGAGTTTATTACGGCACTTCAAAAAAGGATGCTGCAAGAATTGGATTTATTGATGACTTTATATATCATGAACTTGATAAACCAATCAGCAAAAGAAAACTTAAAATAACACAGCACTTGAGAGATGAGGCTCTCATGTCATTTGAAACCTGGGATTTGAAAAAAGATAAAGTAAGTTACTAATCAATATGGGGAAGACTGGTTTTTAATCTTTTACTTTATGTAGAAGCAATCGCAGACTGAGTTTAGTTTTATTCTTAGTTCTTTATTGTAATACTCATTTGAATAAATGGTCGGCATTTCCCGCCAGTCTTCCGATAATAATTTCAGTTTGTTAATCAGCATCCACTTATGATTAAATGACTGATTGTGTAAACTCTTTACCGAATTAATCTGGTCGGGAGTGTAGCGATTAGGACTCATTTTTTCCTTTGCAAAATTCGAATCTATCCTGAAATATTCCAGCTTTGCAATTTTAAAAATATTATAGATGTGGTCCTCCTTTGTGTAACCAAGGTTACTGAGGTAGTATCTGAACTCCTGCTGACTGTTAAAAGTTGTATCTTTACTTTTTATAAGAGAATCAGCGGGGATTCCTGCGGAAACTATTTGTTCAATAACTTCTTTGTTTGTTTCAAATCTTACTGCCTTATAAACTTCCCTATTGAAGACATTCTGTGTTATAAAAAGAAATATCAGACATATAACTGCTGATGCAAGTGGTGTTATAATCCAGCCGAGTCCAATTTTCCCGAGAATTCTGTAATTCAGGTACCTTCCGCTTTTTGCGAATCCAATTCCCATTACACCACCGACTATCGCCTGAGTTATTGATACAGGTACGAGAGGAAAGGATGGCAGCCCTATCGAGTTTAATGCTTTCTCAATCATTGTAGATGAGAACAGAAACAAAACAAGCGAGGCACCGAATATGACTGATATCGAAGAAAGCGGAGTGAGTTTGAATATACGTTTGCCTACTGTTTCAGTAGTTCTGTTAGAATATGTAATAATTCCGATTACAATTGACAGTGCTCCTGTGAAGAACAGCTGGTACATTCCTGTAAAAACGATCGTTTCAGTAATCCTTATATCAGTAAAAGGTGAAGAGGACATGAATACACCTACTACTTTTGAGATGTTGTTTGCACCGAGACTGTAAGCTCCGAATGCAATCACAAGAACGGTTAATCTTTTTAAGTGCTGGTCGGCTTCAAGCAGATGCAGTTTAGCCTTTTTAAGAATTCTTATTAAAATGTAATAAGCAGCAAACGAAAATATTCCTGCGAGAACAGGATTCAGTATCCATGAAAAAATAATTTCTGCTAATGATTTAATGTCAGTCGGAGAGGAAGTGAATAAATTCCAGCCGACAATTGCTCCTATTATTGATTGCGAAACTGAAACAACGAGTCCCTTCTTCATTAGCAAAAATACAGTCAGTGCTGCAGAGAGCGATACGGTAAACGCACCTGCTATTGCATTCACGTCTCCGAGTTCTCCGATTGTGTGAGTTGCACCGTAACCGCTTATCATTGCGCCAAGAAGAACGAAGATGGAAGATATGACGACTGCGGTTGTATATTTTAGTACTTTAGTACTTGTTGCAGTACCGAAAATGTTCCCGGCATCATTAGCACCGAGATTCCAGCCGAGAAATAATCCACTTAAAAGATAGAACCATACCATCTCTTCTTATCCGTACCTTTTTATTACTGCTATAGAAAGCCTATCGCAGACGTCTTCAGCAGCATCAGCAATCTTTTCAATATTGACAGCAAAAGTTCTTATATGCATTTTGCAGCTAAGTTCGATATCGGTCCTTTCAAAAATATCGCGTTTCAGTTTATCGGCAAGCTTATCAGATTCCTTTTCGAAGAAAATAGTTTTATTGATATAATCGCGAACTATCTGAATCTCTGTGAAGTAAGCGCGAACAGCAGATATCATGCACTCTACGGCAGATATTGAAGTATCTGCCAGATCAAGAAACCTATTTTCAAGGTCATGCGGAATATCCGGGTTTTCAACTGAGAATTGAAATAATATTTCCTTGCAACTGTTAAGAACCTTATCGGCACTTTCAAGAAGTCCCAGTACATCTCCGCGCTGCTCGGGTATCAAAGTATGGCTGTAAAGTTTTGTCTCTATAGTGCGTCTGAGTGTATCAGCATCGTTTTCGGTTGTATCAATATTATTCTGTGTCTCTATAAAAAGCTCTAAATCTTTTTTCAGAAAATACTTAATTCCCTGTTTAAGAAACAACCCTCCATTCAACACTTTATCAAGAAATTCATCAATCTGAATTTCCAATTTCTTTGTTTTCTTCAGTAACATTGTGAATTATTATATTAATTTAATATAATAAAATTGAAAAAGGCTTTTAATGTAATTATTTATTCTTTTTGAAGGACCTTAGTACACGACAAAAATAAGGTGAAACAAAAAAGATAGCTCCTGGAGTTAAAAATGAATTACAATTAATTATTAAATATATTTCAATTTCATTTCAGTTGGAATTTAACAAGAGTTTCTTTCATGACAGCATTTGTGATAAGTTTTTTACAGTGCTCGACAGTAAATTTACGTAGAGTAACGCTTCGATTGAAATCACAGAATGTTGATTCAAATTAAAGGCGGATACAGAATTTCTTTCAGAAATACGGTTTAAGACAACTAGAATATTTAGTGTTTTTGAGCTCCCTATTACCAAAGGATGCTAAATATTGGTTAGCAATAGACAGAACAAACTGGAAATTCTGAAAAACAAATATCAACATTTTAATGATAGTAGTCATATACAAAGAAATTGCCTTTCCGCTGTGCTAGAAAGCACTGGAAAAGTTTGGAAACTCAAGCTCAACCGAAAGAATATCTTTACTTGAAAAAGCAGTAAAGATATTGGGAAAGGGCTCGATAAAATGGGTATTAGGTGATAGAGAGTTCATAGGTATAAAATGGTTTAGGTATTTAATGAAAGAGGAAATTGGATTTCACATAAGAGCCAAATCAAACATAAAAGTTGGGAGCAAGACAAAAGAGAACAACAAAGAAGTAAAAGATTTAATAAAATATTTCAAAGTTAATATCCGCAAAGACTTACCGAATAAATATGATATATTCGGACATAGATTGCACGTATCCGGAATGAATTCCAAAGATGACAATTGCATAGTAATAAGCAATAAATCCAACACGGAAGCTCTTAAAATCTACAGACAGAGATGGTCAATCGAAAATATGTTTGGAGCATTCAAGACCCGGGGATTTAATTTTGAGGGCACACATTTGCATCATTTATATAAGAATGAGAAATTAATATTTCTAATAAGCATAGCATATGTCTAGTCAATATTCACATCTTTATGGTTGGATTCGAAAACAAAAATAAAAGTGAATAAATATGGTAGAAAAACAATTAGTTATTTCAGAAGAGGTTTAGCTTATTTGATTAATATGTTACACCAAATACTTTCGGGAAAAATGCATAATGATTACATTGAAGTTTTCAAATTATTGTCGTGTACTTAGGTTCCGGCACTACTCAGAGTTTTTGAAATGGCAGGTTTTTACCTATCAAGAAAAATAAATATCAAAAATTACTTACATCTCTTCCGAAGAAAAATGTCTTAGTCCAGTCAAATATAACAAGTAATTTATTTTTGAAACTCACGAGTTTTGTCAGATAAGCGCTTCGCCAGAGCAAAAATGTTTTAAAACCTGTCCCTTTGAACTGGGGTGTATCAGCAAGAGCCTTGTGGCCGCCTATATATGCAAGCATCCCGAGATTCTTAAACTTAAAAGGAACGGAAATTTTCATTTCTTTATTCAGATATTTAGCCATAAACAATCCATGCTGTTGTGCTACCTGCGCTGTTGCCGGAAGTTCTTTCCCCTCAATAACCGCACAATCGCCGATTGCAAATATATTACTGTTAAAACCATTCTCAGTTTTAACTCTAAAGAAATCATTCGTAATTATCTTTCCATTGCGGTCAGTCGTTAAACCTGAATTCCTGACAAATTCTGTTGATGTGTTTCCGGTAGCCCAGACAAGGAGTCCGTACTTAAAATAGTCACCGTTATTCAGATATATATTACTTTTATCAACCCTTTCAACAAGAGATTTTGTTCTCAAAGAAATGTTTTGTCTTTTGAAAACTTTCATTGCATATTCGCTCAATTTTTCGTCGAACGATGCAAGTATTGATTCCTTTGCTTCGATGATAATCAACTCTACAAGGTCGCCTAAATATTTATACTTCCGTTTCACGTCGTCCTCGATAAAATCGTGCAATTCCGCAGCAAACTCAACACCCGTCGGACCTCCTCCACAAACGACAAACCTGAGATAGTCTTTCCTCTCTGCTTCTGACAATTCCGGTAATGATGCATTCTCAAAGCAATCAACCACCATAGTTCGTATCTTCCTTGCATCATCAAGTTCTTTTAGAAAAAGTGCATTTTCCGTAATACCCTCAATTCCGAACGTATTTGTTACTTCGCCGACTGCAACAATCAAATAATCAAAATCAAGCGTGTACTGACGCCTTGTGTCGGCGTCAAGACATTTAACCGTATTATTCTGCGTGTCAACTTCAGTACAGAAAGACTGATGGAAAATAATGTTCTTTACATTCCTTATCGGCTCAATAATGCTCCTGAACTCTATCGTTCCAACTGTCGTACTCGGAAGCAAAGGAGTAAACAGGAAATGATTTCTTGGGCTTATTACAGTAACCTTATACAGTTCTGTATTAATCTTCTTTAAAAATCTAAATGCGGCAAAACCCGTACCTAAAACTATAATTCTTTTCATATTTTATATAAACTATTCATTTCTGAAATCCGTATTTTTCACCTGAATCCTGTGGATATATCAATTATTTTGTTTACTTATTTAACATATTATATAAGATATTAATTTTTGAATATGAAATCATACAGAAAAGAACTCTGGTTTAACACATCAAAAAGAAGGGAGTTGATAAACATAACTTCTGATGTTGATAATTGTGTAAAGGAAAGCGGTATCGAAGAAGGCATCGTATTAGTGAATGCTATGCACATTACCGCAAGCGTGTTCATTAATGATGACGAATCGGGTCTCCATAATGACTACGAAGTCTGGCTTGAAAAACTTGCCCCGGAAAAACCATATTCTCAGTATAAACACAATGGTTATGAAGATAATGCTGACGCACATCTAAAAAGAACAATCATGGGAAGGGAAACTGTTGTTGCGATAACTCAGGGAAATTTGGACCTTGGTCCATGGGAACAGATTTTCTATGGTGAATTTGACGGCAAAAGAAAGAAGAGGGTTCTTATAAAAATAATCGGAGACTAAAACTTTCAGTCTCCGATTATGTTTGTCAACCTATTTTCTGAAGAAAAGAACTTTTTCACCAGATATAAAGCTGACTTCTACATGGGTACATGAACATTTACCCTATATCGTCAGTACCCTATTCTTCCATTGTCAAGTTTACCCCCTTATCATCGGAAGAATATCCGGGTTCCCGGCACCATTCATTATTGATTTCTTGTATTTGCGCAATCAGTTACCGCAAATCTCAGAGCGTTTTGAGCTAACCTGAATTCCTGAAATACCCCTTGTTAAGCACAAGGACCTTGCCGCTGTTACGGGCAATGTATTATTTGTATTTATCATTCAAACAGATTGAACTCACAAAACCGCTTTTCTTTAATGATCTGATTCCCGGTTTTCCCAATCATTTCCTTACTGAGAATGATACTTTCAATACTTACATTCTCATTTTTACGTTTGTGATTCTGAACAAAAAATGTTAAAGACTTTGAATCACAATAAATCTTTTAATTTAAAGAAAAACATTTTCATTGTTTTTCCTTATTTTGTTCCTCTATCAATTGTATGAAAAGTCTTTTCGAATGTCAAGGTATATTTATAAAAATTTAAACCGCTTGATAGCAATAAGCACGCCACAAAACAAGTTCTAATAATAAATAAAAAGCCCTGTATGTTTCCACACAGGGCTTTGAATAAATTAGATGTTGGTTCTAAAGTTGTGCGTTCAGCTTATCAACAATACTTCCCTTCGGCACTGCGCCTACTATCTGGTCAACCACCTGTCCGCCTTTAAAAATTAAAAGTGTCGGGATACTTCTTATTCCGAATTTCCCTGCTATCATCGGATTGTTATCAACATCTACTTTTCCGATTTTTGCTTTTCCCTGATATTCGCCTGCAAGCTCTTCAACAATCGGAGCAATCATTCTGCAAGGTCCGCACCAGACAGCCCAGAAGTCAATCAGGACGGGTACATCTGATTGTTCTACTTCAGCGGCAAAATTTGAATCTGTAATTTCTAATGGATGCATTTAATATTTTCCTTTCTTATTAGTTTGAGATTTGATTCATTAGTTTATGTGTAAATTATCTTCTCCAAGTATATTTTTCAAGTTTGAAATTAATTCATTGCTAAGATTTATTTTATACTCTTTTGAACGGTATTGTTTTACGCTTCCGTTTTCAACAACAGTAAAAAACAGTCCGCAGGTTCCTGGGTTTCTATCAACAAGCCCTCTTATCCTTTCCATATCGCTGTTTCCCACCTTTTTCGAATCCAGCACCAGAGTAATGTTGCTGCCGAGTGTTTCCTGAAAGTGGTCTATTGAATAAATACTATCCACCACCAGCTTAAGCTTATCTCCCGATTCTTCCGCCTTGCCTTTTACGAACACAAGCTGATTTTCTCTGAATAAATCTTTTCTTAATTCATAAATCTTTGAGAATGCTACGCATTCCCCTCTTCCGTAAAAGTCTATCAGATTAAATAATGCAAACTTAGTCCCCCTCTTAGAATCTTTTATTGCAAGATCGCTTATCACTCCGCACATTTGCGCATTGTCAAGTTTCGATGGTTCGATTTCGTTTATATCCTCGCCAAAACTCAGGTTAACAAAGTTCTCTATCTGTTTTCTGTATTTATCGAGAGGATGTCCCGTAAGATAAAATCCCAGTGCTGCTTTCTCATTATTGTATTTTATTACTTCATCAAATTCTTCATAGTCCTCCAGCCTTAGTTCCGAAACACCATTGAGCTCGGGTGTATCAGAGAACAGCCCGTGCTGTCCTTTAGACTCAGGCTTTTCTTTTATTCTCGACGCAAACATTGTTGCTCTTTCAAGGTTTTCCATAAGCTTGCGTCTGTTCTTTTCTATTGTATCAAACGCACCTGAAAAGATTAATCCCTCTAAAGTTTTCTTGTTTACAAGCCGCAGGTCAACCCTCGTAAGGAAATCAACAAAACCTTTATACTGACCGTTTTTATCTCTTTCATTTACTATATCATTACTCGCTTTCTCCCCGACATTTTTGATTGCGCTTAATCCGTAAATGATTTCACCCTGTTTCGTTTCCGTGTCTGTATATTTAACTTTGAAATTAGTAAAGCTCTCGTTTATATCAGGTTGTCTGAGCTTAATCTTCATCCTTGAACATTCTTCGGCAAGATACTGAAGTTCTGTTTCATCATCCTTCCTGCCTTCCATTGAAATTGCAAGAAACTCAAGCGGGTAGTGAGTTTTTAAGTAAGCCGTGTAATAAGCAAGTATTGAATAAGCAACACCATGAGATTTATTAAAACCGTAGTCTGCAAAATCTAATATCAACGTGAATATCTGTTCGGCAATTTTCTTTTCAACTTTATTTGCAACGGCACCTTTTATAAAATCTGTTTTAATCTTCTGCATCTTTTCCTTAATCTTCTTACCCATGGCTTTTCTCATGTTATCAGCCTGAGCCATTGTAAATCCTGCAACTTCGCGCGCAATCTGCATAACCTGCTCCTGATAAACTATTATTCCGTACGTATCTTTCAGAGCATTCGCCATAAGCGGATGCAGGTATGTTATTTCCTTTCGGTTAAATCTTTTATCAATAAAATCAGGAATCAGTTTCATCGGTCCCGGTCTGTAGAGCGCATTCATCGCCGCAAGGTCGTTTATATCCTTCGGCTTTAACTTCGAAAGATACTCACGCATCTTGTTCTTCGAAAACTGGAATATTCCTATAGTTGCACCCGCAGAGAACAAATCGTAAGTGTCAGTATCGTCAAGCGGTATGTTGTCGGTTGTAAGCTCCAGCCCGTGATTCTCGTTCACAAGGTTCAGGGTTTTGCCTATAATCTTTAATTCCTTCAGTCCGAGAAAATCCATCTTTATAAGTCCTGCATCTTCAAGCATGTTCATGTCATACTGTGTGCAGTAAACTATCTGCTCGTCCTCATCCCCGCCCTTCTTATTAGGATCTTTCGCTCTTGAAAGAGGAACGTAGTCTGAGATGTTTGAGGGTGCAATAACAACTCCCGATGCATGAATTGAAGAATTCTTGTTCAGGTTTTCCAGCACGCTTGAATATTCGAACAAACTTCTCCTGTCGAGCTTTACTGCTCCGTCTCCTGAATTAAAGTATGTGCTGAAATCAGGCACTTCCTTAAGACACTCCGAAAGCGGTTTTACTTTTCCAAAAAGTATAGGTATAAGTTTTGTTAAATCATTAATTTCTTTGTACGGAAAATTCAGTACTCTTCCAACATCTTTCAGAACCCCTCTCGGTGCAAGTTTATTGAATGTAATTATTTGTGCAACGGAGTCTTCACCGTATTTTTCCTTTGCATACTGTATAACTTCATCGCGTCTGTCGTCCTGAAAATCAATGTCTATATCCGGCATTGAAATTCTTTCAGGATTAAGAAACCTTTCAAAGAGCAGGTTATAATCAAGAGGATTAACATTAGTGATACCAAGACAGTAGCAGACAAGACTTCCTGCAGAGCTTCCTCTTCCCGGACCAACAAGAATGCCGCGGGCTTTGGCGGAATTAATAAAGTCAGCTACAATAAGAAAATAACCCGAGAATTCCATCTTTGAAATAACACCCAGTTCATAATGTAATCTTTCTTCAACTTCGGGAGTGATGTTTTTAATTCTCTTGTGCATCCCCTCGATTGAAAGTTTTTCAAGATATTCTGCAAGAGTTTTTGCACCCGATTCCGCAGGAATCGGAAATCTCGGCATGTGGTTTACCTTTGTATCAAGTTCGAGATTGCATTTTTCGGCAACTTCGAGTGTTGAGTGTAACGCATCAGGAAAATCCCTGAACAGGTCAGTCATTTCTTTTGTTGTCTTGAAGTAAATCTGATCCGTTCCGTACCTGAGTTCGGTCGTCAAATCGCGCGGTCCGTTGTTTTTGTTCTGCTTTGAGCTGAGATGAAGGTAAATATTATGTGCAATAGCATGTTCAGGCTTTATGTAATGAACATCATTGGTTGCAATCAGTTTTAGTCCGAATTCTTTCGCGAGTTTAGGCATTTCCCTAAGTACTTTTTTCTCGGATTCCAGTGTTAGATGGTTCTGTATTTCAAGATAAAAATCATCGCCGAATATATCCTTGTACCTGCCCGTCATTTCTCTTGCCTTTGCCATATTATCACGGACAATATAGCACGATATTACTCCTCCCGCACAAGCCGAAAGCGCCACAATACCTTCTTTGTATTGTTCAAGTACTTCAAGGTCTATTCGGGGTTTATAGTAGAATCCATCGATGTGACCTATCGAATTAAGCTTTAAAAGATTTCTGTATCCGGTTTCGTTTTTCGCAAGCAGTATTAAATGTGCGTAATTTATATTTGTTACCGAAAGACCGTCAGAATTCTCTGTGTCTATAACTTCAGCGGTATAATCGCTTCTTTTTGTTTTATCAAACCTTGAACTGCCCTGCGCAACGTAAGCCTCAAACCCGATTATCGGTTTTACTCCCTTGCTCTTGCATTTATTGTAAAACTCCATAGCTCCGTACATCACACCGTGATCGGTAATCGCAACCGCAGACATCTTGTTTTCTGCCGCAGCATTGACAAGACCGTCCACTGTGCATATTGCGTCAAGCAGTGAATAGTGCGTATGATTATGTAAATGTATAAATTCTTTCATCCGGTTTGAATTCCTTGCGAGCTATAATGTTCAAATTCTAAAACTTATCTTCAAAGTAAAAAATTTAAACTTGTTTTAGAAATTTAAATTTGTTATGATGATAAAATTCTTAAGAATATGAGAAAAATAATCACGCTTATAATATTTTTACTCTGTACAGTTTATGCTTACCCGCAAAGTATAAAACTTTCAGATTTGAATAGCAAGAATATACCGAAGTCAATTTATAAAATTCCTTCAGATAAAACCGAAGATTTTGAGCTTTATAAACCCATAATGTTGTTATGGCCCTTAAATCCTATGATTGTCGTTGAAAATAGCAAGGTGTATTTTGGTTTGACTAAAGAAGTCGATATTATAATGCCTCATGCAAAAGCAAAACTTGGGTTTGAATATTCTTATATTTTCAGAAGTGAAAGGAATAATCATTTTAGAGTTTTTGCTGATTATATTATTCCTCTGCAGACTGGTAATTTCGCAGCGGTTCTTGTGAACATAGGAGGAGGTTATTTTACGGATACAAAGAAGAGCGGACTATTTCCGCAAGCCTCTTTAAGCATTCTTGTACCTTTTACAGATGCACTTGGAATAAATATTTATACTAAAGTACGCGAAACATTTATGCTGAAAAAAGAAGAATCCAACATTTTTGATTTTTCAGTCGGTATCGGAGCCACAGTGTTTCCATTTTGATTTCAATTCTTTTACAAACAAAAAGAGGTGCATTTGCACCTCTTTTTTATTATATAAAATTAATCACTTTATTTCATTTTCTGAGCCATCATGAATGCGTTATATGCATCAACAACACCTGCAGTCTTTGAAAGCTTATCAAACTCAACCTTGCCGAGCTCTTTTGTCTTTACAACAAGTCCGTTATATTTTCTGCTCGATTCCATAAGGATTGTTTTTATCTGAGCTGCTGTAAGATTCGGGAAATACCCCTTTATAATAGCTGCAACACCTGCTGCATTAGGAGATGCCATTGACGTTCCCCCAAGACTCTGGTATTTGCCGCCGGGAACGGTTGAATTAACTTCAACGCCTGGTGCAAACACATCAACCACTTTATCCGAGAAGTTTGAGAATGATGCCGCAAGGTCGTATTTTCTTGTTTTATTCAACGGGTCTTTTTCTGTGCTCCACTGTTTCATCCACGTACTTGCACCAACACACAAAAGGTTATCGAAATACTTCATGTTTCCGTCTTCTTTGTAAAACTTAGGAGGATAGTTCAGCCTGTTTTCAATGTTTGTTCCTTCATTACCGGCTGCTACAACAAATAATACTCCTTTTGAGCCTGCATACTGAATCGCTTCTTTTACGTACTGCGGATTATTTCCCGGAGCAAAATACTTTCCTGCGGAAAGATTAATTATGCTTGCACCGTTATCAACTGCATACCTAATAGCATTAGCAACATCCTTATCTCTTTCGTCGCCGTCAGCCGGAACAACTCTCAAATACATAAGTTTTACAAAAGGTGCCTGACCGATTCCTTTCTTCGTTGCTCCGATTGTTCCCGCAACGTGTGTTCCATGTGAACTTACTTTTACAGACGGATCATTATCTCCGTAATTCTTCTCATCCATTACATTCCCATTATCACCTATAACACTTGACGGGTCATAATTCAGGTCATAAGAAAGACCGACTTTTGATTCAAACTCTTTTTCATATCCGAAAATGTCGTCGGGTGAAACACCCATCAGCATGTATGATCCTAAAATGCTTTCTGCTGCATCTTTGGATTCACCCGTAAGGGTTTCTTTTATTTCCATAAGTTTCTTTGGGTCGGTAGTGATGTTATTTGCTTTCAGTACATCAACTGACTTTTTCATGTTGCCTGAAAGTACTTTTATGTAATCATACGTGCTTACATCATCAGCCTTCTTTTCGTCATACTCCTTTTTTACTTTCTGGTAGTATGCATCAGATTCAGAAACACCTTCTTTTTTCAGTCTTGAATATTCTCTTGTAACCTCAAGGTTTAAGGCTACAGCTTTTCCAAGAAAATTCCATCCGTTAAAATCATCAACGAAACCGTTGTTATCATCATCCACACCTGCCTGTCCGTTAACTTCGGCTTCATTCTTCCATAAGTTTGCTTTTAGATCAGGATGGTCCATTTCGAAGCCCGAATCCATTACCGCAACTATTATCGGCTTTGGGTCTGCAATACCGTTCGATTTGATGTAATCATAAAGCTCAAGAGTTCTTGTACCTTCGTAACCGTCTTTATCGGGTGACAGCTGAGACCAGTCAGGTAATTCTGCAGAAACAAAATTACTTCTTATTTTTTCAATAACCTTTATCGGAATTTTTACAGTTGTTTTGTCGTGTTTGACAAAATTTACATAGTCATTTCCTTCGTTTGTTTTAAAAGAAAAACCGAAAGAAACTACTGCAACAACAAGCAGTATCATTCCAGCGTGTTTGAATCTGTTCATGTTTTATTATTATTTTAGTTTGTTATAATACCTATTACCTATTATATAGCTTTTTGGGCAAAAAGTTTCAAAATTTAATATAATTATTCTAAAATAGAAGTAATATAAGAAAAAACTACTATTTAGATTCCAGTTGCTTTTTAATATATTCTGTAAGAAAACTCGAATCAGGAAACTCTTTTATTGCCGTTTCGAGGGTTTCGTTTGCCTTCTTTTTATCGCCGTCATCGTCTCTTTTAGCATAAGACAGAGCTAGAAATCCGTAAGCAAGGTTTTTGCCCCATTCAGGATAGTAAGCTTCCTTCTCAACTCTTTTGTTAAACAACTCTACAGACTTCTCGAATAACGGAGTTGATTTTTTCGCGCCGCCTCCGAAGGCTTCCGGCATATAAAACGTTGCCATTCCGTCCATCAAATAAAACCTCGGATTTTCAGGGTCGAGCTTTTCTGCTTTTCCTTTTGCTTCTTCCGACTGAGCTATAATGTCTGCCATCTTATCCTGTTCGTAAACCCATCTGTTAAAGTTTAAAGCATATCTCAACACATAACTGTCAGAGAAATCATCCCTGATAAGTATAGATTTCTCAATATTGTTTAATCCTGATTCTGTATACTTTTTAAGTTTATCATTGTCGGGCTTTTCACCCATTGCTGATGATGCAATCGAATAGTCGATAAATGCGATATAATAGTATACAATCCATTCCTGTTTTTTCAACTGGAGTATTCTTTCAAATTCTCCGCGGATTTTTACTAATGCCTTCTCATCGTATGTGTTCATCGCTGTTTGCAGGTTTTTCTTTGCCTTCAGCATTGCATCAGTGAAGTCATCTGCCTTCAGTGAGTTAAAAGTAATCGCGATTAATAGTACTGCTAAAAATAATTTTGTCATAATTGTTTTAAGTTTATAATTGTAATCCCATTCCGAAATAGATTATTCTCTTATTGGATGAATTCACATCAATCCTGTTTGAATAATCAAAGTTGTAATTGTACTGGTATAAATTACTCGTATTAAATAAATTGTTCAACGCAAAGAATGCTACTGCAAATCTGTTGAAGAGTGCGAATATATACTGCGCGTTCAAATCAACTCTCTGATAAGTTGGAAACCTTTCCGAATTCCTGTCTGCATAAATTGGTATATATACATTATTCAAAGGGTCGAACATACTTCCTGATACAGGCGTGAAAGGCTTGCCCGTGCTGATTTTATAAGATGCACCGACTGTTAACCTGTCAGTTATATTATAAGTACTTACTACAGAGACACTGTGTGTTATATCATAATCCGCAGGTGTTAAGTTTGCCGCATCGTACTGTTGGCGTTTCGAATCTGTGTATGCATAAGATATCCAACCGTTAAACTTTGGTTTCAGTCTTACCTTTAAAAATACATCAACTCCCATTGCCGTGCCCGTTCCTATTGATGCCGTCAGATAATTGTATGGGTCGAATGAAATTAAATTCGAGTAGTCCTTGTAATAAGATTCAATCCTTAATATATAATCGTTCTCCCTGTTGTACTCATAACCGAGTATGTAGTGTATTGCCTGCTCGGGTTTTATAGCACTTGTGTTCCCCTGTACAAAGTATTGCAGAGCAGGGTTCTGATGATAGATTCCCGTTGCTCCTTTTATAAAACTGTTCTCTGAAATTCTGTAAACAACCGAAAGTCTTGGGTCGAACACTGCCTTCGAAGACAGCGTGTAATAATCATTCCTCAGTCCTGCAACCAGTAAAAAGTTCGCCGAAGGTTTGTACTTTGTTTCAACATAAGAGCCAACTCTTCCGTTATTCTTATTTTCATTCAGCTTAAAAGACGGCGCCGTTGTACTTAAATTATATGAGTATATCGGGAAAGTCCCGTCCACATTGTATCCGTTGTATTCATACTCAAGCCCCGCACCGAAATCGAATGCCTGACTTATCGGCATACTGAAATCCGAACGAACCTTTGAATACACATTGTCCGATACATCGTTCAAAACTCCGTAGCTTTCTTTTCTGTTGTAAATGCTGTACGAAACACTCGTGCTCAGCAAGCTAACAGCAGTTGGCGCAAAAGAATACTTCACGTTCGTGAAAAAGTTTTTCGATTCACCTGTGTAGTATCCGTCGTAAGTCGGACTTGTATTCCTCACGCCGACATTGTCATAACTGTAATTTGCATAAACCTTCAGCAGTCCTGTAGTACTTGTTTTATACGTGATAGTCCCGCCAAGGTTTGAAGTTGTCGGCGTCGGATTATAATCCTGGTCTATGCCATTTAATTCTAAATATGGTTTTATAAAAAATGTACCTGCCGTGAATGTTGCTCCAAACTTTCCGCCTTTAGAATACACACCTGAAAGACTCGCATTCGCTAAACCAAGTACAGCGAAAAGTCCGCTCGTCTGCGGCACGTCGTACGTCTGCAAATCCAGCACTGCCGAAAGCACATTCCCGAACCTTGCAGGAAAACCGCCGCTGGAAAAATTAATTCCGCGCATTCCCCACGGATTCACTGTGGAGAAAGACGACGTATTATAATCATCGCTGAAGACAAACGGATTGTAAAGCGAAGCACCGTCAAGAATCGTCAGCACTTCGCTCGGGTCACCGCCGCGAACTGCAATACGGCTTCCTTCGTCCACCTGATTCGAACCCGGAAAAGTTGTTATCGCACGGTAAAGGTCTGCGTTGGCTCCCGGAATACGCGTGATTTCCAGAGGTGTTAGCGTCACCTTTGAATTATCTCCCGAAGTAAAAGAACTTGCAGTAACAGAAATTTCGTCAGTCTTAAAATCAGTCTTCGAAAGGTTAATGTCCAGTATAAGCGTTTCACCGTTTTGAATCTTAACGTTAATTTTCTTCTCGCCAAAGTCCAATGCCGTGCAGATAATCACTCTTTCGCCGGTCTTCTCAGTTTCAAATTCATAGAAACCTTTATCATCGGAAGTGGCACCGTCAATCGTCCCTTCGATAACAACGTTAGCCCCTTCGATAAATTTTCCTTCTTTGGTCTTCACAAAACCCTTAACGATTGCAGGACTGCTCTTAACGCTGTCCTGAGCAAAGGTGTATGCAGAGAATAATAATAAAAGTAGTACCATACCGGCGTAATTGAATCTGTTCATGTTTAAATATTATCTTATTTTGTTTATACCTATTACCTATTAGATAGCTTTTTTGTCAAAATGTTTCAAAAGTTTGTTATTTTTATAACAATAATTGTATTAAAATAATTTTGCCTGTAATTTCTCTGAATTAATAGACTTTTGCAGATATATATGATTTCATAAGAGAAAAGCGGGTTCCGATTAATTTCAGAACCCGTTTATACATCGTTTTTCTTCCTATACTGGTCAATTAGTATGCTTTTACCATCAGGGTCTGAAAGAGTTATGTGTCCCGGATTATTTCATCGAATGCAGTCCAAACATGTTTCCTTCGGTATCAGTACACAATGAGCAAAACCCGAACTCTCCGATTGCGAATTTTGGCTGAACGACTTTACCTCCTGCCTGCTCTATGCGGTTCTGTTCAGTTAAACATTCTTCCGTCTCGAAGTAAACCAATGTGCTGTTTCCTCCTGCCTTCATATCGGCAGATTGAACTAAAGCCCCTGTGGCATTAGGCGCCCCGTGGCTAAAAGGAAATGCCGTCATTTTCATATCCATGCCATCAGGCACTGTCATTTCAGTCATTTCGTTTGCGAATACAGTTTCGTAGAATTTTTTTGCTCTGTCTATGTCTTCCACATAGATTTCGAACCAGGTTACAGGATTGTTTTTCATTTTTGTTAAATTTAATGGTTAATAAATATTGTTAATTTAAACAATATGCAGCTATTCTCCTTAATAGCGGTTAAGAATACAAATTTAGGAAACATTTCGCAATTCATTTTTGCTTTTCGGATTTTATTATCATTTTCACAACACCTAACAGTGTAGGAAATCATGTATTAATCCTATATTTTTGTAATAGAGTCGTCTATCTTGAAAATCATTCAAAAAGAAATATTGCTGAAAGCACGCCCCAGAGGTTTTCATTTAATCACTAAAGAAATAACCGATCAGTTAAAGGATTTAAGCGAAATAAGAAAAGGCATCGCTAACATATTCATTAAACACACATCTGCTTCGGTTTCAATAAACGAAAATGCCGACCCGACTGTCAGAGCTGATATGGAAAGGTATTTCAACGAGTCCGTTCCTGAAGATGCGGGTTTCTACCTTCATACTTTTGAAGGCACCGACGATATGACATCTCATATAAAGGCATCAATAATCGGCTCTAATGTGAACATTCCTGTAACAAACGGGAATTTTAATCTTGGTACATGGCAGGGTATTTACCTTTGTGAACATAGAAATAATGGCGGAAACCGTAAAATTGTTGTTACGGTTTACGGAGAATAAAATATTATAAAATTATAGTTTTAATGGGAACATTTTACATAAAAACAGGTTTTATTTACATAATAACACTAACTAACACTAACTAAATAAATATATGAAAAAACTATCACTATTATTAATGCTTGTTTTTGTTTCAGGTTATATCAGCGCACAAACTATCAACGAGAAGCAGGTTTATGAAGGACTCAGACCCGACCCTTATTCTCTTTATGATTTCAGCTACGACTACAACACGGGCTCTTTTGTTTACTCGTCTTACGACACGGTAACGCAGAAATCCCGCGTCTCCAGCAATAAAGGAAACTCGAATGAATACAGCTATCTTCAGACGAGCGATATAGTTTATGACAACTCAGGAAATTATTTTGCGGTTGCGATAAACACTCGCAACGACGATACTTACACCTCAGATTATTACTTTCTGAAAAACGGAAAAGAAATACTTTCAAGCAGTAATATACAGTCGCCGATACTTAGAAAAGAAGACGGTATTTATTTTGTTGCTAATGTTAACGGCAAAGATACACGCGTCAAATACAACTTTGCGGCTGAACAGCTTGAATACGGCAAAAGCTACGATACAATCTTCCTTGCTGCAACAAGGGTTATGTACGGTGAGGGAGAACCTGCTTTTGAAATAGGCTTTACAAAAACAGGAAAAGAATATTACGCTGCCAGCAAAAACGGCAAGCACATATTCGTTGTCGGAGATACTGAATACGGTCCTTACGATGAGATTATATACTACAGCGCATTTGAAGACAAGAACGGAGATATATGTTTTGTCGCAAAAGAGATAGTTGACGGCAAGAACTATTATTCTGTAGTACAGGGTGATAAAAAGTACAACAAGTTTGCAAGTATTTATCTTACTTCGGCATTCGACAACGATAATACTCCTATTTATTCAGCATCTCAAAATTTCGATGAGCTTTATCCTTCGGACGCTTATGTCGTAAAAGGAAGCGAAATCATCAGCAGGAATTTTCCAAAAGGCGCCTATGACATTCTGTTCACGCCTTCCGGCAAGCTTGTTTACACAGGCTCTGACACGCTTAAAGACGGTACCTATATAACAAAACTATTTATAGACGGGAAAGAATATGCTTCAGCAAATTCCATCTATAATATTACTTTCTTTAATGACGATACGCCTTACTACTACGCATCAGACGCAAATTATAATACCGCCCTGTATAAGGGTAAGACAAAGATTACCGATGATGCCTACTCGAATATAAACTCTTACAGTGTAAATAAGTCGGGAATTCTTTCTTATTCAGCGATGATATACGGCGATTATGACAAGGGCATTCCGAATAAAAGTTATTACATTATCGGCAATGAAAAGTTCGGTCCTTTCGAAAATATATACGTGGGAGAGTACGAAGTCGTTTCGCTACTTGTGAATGATTACGGCGATTATTTATATACCGCATCAAGTTCAAAGCCCGGTAGTGAAGGCGAGCCTGTAACCAAGTATTCTGCAGTCGGCAAATCATGGAAATCACCTGAATTTGATTTCGTCGGTGACCTAAAGCTGTACAATAATGATTTCTACTACACAGGATATAACTACAGCGACGAAGGCAGAATGAACAGCAACATACTTTACAAGAACGGACAGAAAATTGCGGAATACAATTCTGTAATCAATTTAAAGCTTGACGATAAAAAAGGATTGATGACATTCCTTGCACAAAGAGATAACAAAGTCTATTACGTAGAAATTATACTATAAAACTATGAAGAAATTCTTATTAAGTGCAGTATTTTTTGCCGTACTGTTTGCATTTGCCGCATTTGAAGATGCGCAATCTCAGATTGTTTATTTCACAAAATATAAAAGTGATGCAGATAAGGTAATTTATGTGACGCGATACAAAAGCGAAGCAAACCTGATTGTTTATGAAAGTAAGTATAAAAGCGATGCAGCACCCATGAGCGGTATCTGGTTTTATACTAATTACAAATCAGATGCGGACTGGCAGGTGTACTTCACGGAATACAAAAGCGACGCTGATATCATCGTTTATTTCACTAAATACAAAAGCGAAGCCGGCTGGAATAACTAAG
>JBHELA010000065.1:0-3120 GCA_041859005.1 Ignavibacteria bacterium | reverse complement strand
TGGTATTGTGGGTTTTGGAATAATGCTCGTTGGATTTATTTTTAATATAATATATTAGATGGAAAAACTTACAAAGAAACTTTCATTCCTGGACAGGTATCTTACTCTCTGGATATTTGCTGCTATGTTTGTTGCCGTATTAACGGGATTCTTGTTTCCCGGTATTGTTGACTTCTGGAATCACTTTCAGTCAGGAACTACTAACATCCCGATTGCGATTGGTTTGATATTAATGATGTATCCGCCTCTTGCAAAAGTAAGATATGAAGACCTCGGTAAAGTGTTCCGAAATTTCAAAGTGCTCGCTCTGTCTCTCGTTCAAAACTGGATAATTGGTCCCCTGCTAATGTTCTTTCTTGCTATAATATTCCTGCAGGATTATCCTCATTATATGGCAGGCTTGATACTGATAGGTCTCGCACGATGCATCGCAATGGTAATTGTCTGGAATGAGCTTGCAAAAGGTGATACCGAATACGCCGCAGGTCTCGTGGCTTTCAATTCCATCTTTCAGGTTCTTTTCTTTTCCGTTTATGCTTATATATTCCTGACTGTTCTTCCGAATCTGTTTGGGCTTACTTCATTTACAGTAAATGTCACTATCGGTCAGATAGCTGAAAGCGTATTCATATACCTCGGCATTCCTTTTATTGCAGGCTTTCTGACGAGGTTAATATTAGTTAAACTAAAAGGAAAAGACTGGTATCACCATAAGTTCATTCCTAAGATAAGTCCGATAACTTTAATAGCTCTGCTCTTTACAATATTTGTCATGTTTTCATTTAAAGGTGAAACCATTATAAAAATTCCGCTGGATGTCGTGCGTATTGCGATTCCTTTGATTATATACTTTGTAATAATGTTCTTCGTTTCATTCTTCATGGGAAAGAAAGTCGGTGCAGATTATTCAAAGACGGCAACATTGTCATTCACGGCTGCCAGCAATAACTTCGAACTCGCTATTGCAGTCGCTGTGGCGGTGTTTACAATAAATTCAGGAGAAGCATTCGCAGCAGTAATAGGACCGCTCGTTGAAGTACCGGTGCTGATAGCTTTGGTAAACGTTTCGTTGTGGCTTCAGAAAAAGTATTTCCCGAAAGCAGAAAAAGGTGATATTAAACCGCCTGACTTATGTCCTTAAATTTATAATTATTTTGATATGAAAAAACTTGTTGTAATATTTCTGTTAAGTTTAATTTTTGTGTCTTGTCAGAAAGAGAAGATAATCGGCACGAATGATATTACTTACAAAGTATATTATTTCCATCCGTCTGCAAGATGCGAAAGCTGCATCAATATTGAGAACTTCACGAAGGAGCTTGTAACCACAAAATACTCAACTCCCCTTCCGATGAAGTATGAATCACTGAACATTGAAGACAAAGAAAACGAACATTTTAAAAAAGATTTTAATCTCAAATTTGGTTCCGTTGTAATAACAAAGTATAACAAAGGACAGGTTGAAAAGTACAAGAATCTCGATAGTATCTGGTCATACAGCGACAATAAGTTTAACTTTTTCAAATACGCAGACAGCGAAATTCAGGCATTCTTAAAATGACAATAAAAATTCTCGGCAGCGGGTGCAGCAGATGTAACAAACTCTATAAGAGAGTAACAGTGGTACTAAAAGAAAACAATATTCAGGCAGAAGTGATAAAATCAGACGACATAAAAGAATATGCAAAGTTCGGTATAATGATGACACCGGGTTTAGTAATTAATGAGAAACTTGTTTGTTCAATTAATGTTCCATCGGAAAAAGATATACTTAAATATATTTATGAAAATTCTTAAAAATAAATTTCCCTTATGAAAAAACAGATTGTAGTATTATTATTGATTGTTTTCACCATTATTTCCTGCAAGAAGAGCAGTACAGAAAACACACACGTAACAAGCGGTGTCGCGGGTAAAGACTCTGTAAAACATAAAATTGAATTTGTTGAACTCGGCTCTGTAAACTGCATTCCCTGCAAGAAGATGCAGCCAATCATGAAATCAATAGAGGAAAAATACAAAGGGCAGGTCAAGGTTACATTTCATGATGTATGGAAAGACGATGCTCCTGCAAAGAAATACGGAATACAATTAATACCAACTCAGGTATTTCTGGATGCCAGCGGCAAGGAAATCATGCGGCACGAAGGCTTTTTCCCTGAAGAAGATATTGATAAGTTTCTGCAGTCTCAGAATGTAAATATAATACAATAATGACAGACAGCATATTTGAATACTTTACAAATGCTTTAACCTATAGGTTCTGGTTTTCAATCTTTGCCTCTTTTGTATGGGGAATACTCAGCATAGTGCTTAGTCCGTGCCATTTATCAAGCATACCTCTCGTAGTCGGATATCTTACATCCAGAAATGAGACCAACACAGGCAGAACATTCTTCATCTCACTGGTTTTCACACTGGGAATTCTTGTAACCATACTGCTTATAGGGACTATAACCGCTTTAACAGGACAAATTCTCGGAGACATCGGTAAAATTGGAAATGTCCTTGTATCTGCTGTTTTTATTCTGATTGGTTTATATTTAATGGATATATTAAAAATCCCAATCCCCGGAATGAACATTAACTCTCCGGACACGAAGGGATACTTGTCATCCTTTGTTCTTGGGCTTCTTTTCGGACTGGGTCTTGGTCCCTGCACGTTTGCATTCATGGCGCCTGTTATAGTAATTGTGTTTAAGATATCATCAACAAGCCTGTTGCATGGAATGCTTCTTATTATAAGTTTCGCAATCGGCCATTGCCTTTTGATTGTTGCCGCAGGTGTATCATTTGTTAAAGTTCAGAAATATTTACACTGGAACGAAAGTTCAAAAACGATTAGTATAATCAAGAAAGTAACAGGTTTATTGGTTATACTTGGCGGCATATATCTTTTATACAACTATGTGTTGTAGCCTTTATAGTTTTTCTTTTATACAAGTTGCATCAGAAATATTTGTTTCTGTTTTACCTTATCAAATATTTCTCAAATCGTTTTTATCCATAACCACTCAGTACTAAAACTGGGCGGTTATATTTTTTATCAATTCTTTCTGTTTGATTTCATAAGTAAATCATGTCTTTAAAGTCTCATATTAAAAAGTTAATTTGAATAAA
>JBHELA010000393.1:0-4446 GCA_041859005.1 Ignavibacteria bacterium | reverse complement strand
TTCTAAACGCAAGTTCAGTTGCTGACCTTATTATTAAGAATACTCAGGCAAAGGTAAAATATGCAACTGTCGGTATTCAGACAATATCAACCGAAGTACCGAAAGTATTCAGCTTGTCCCAGAACTATCCGAATCCGTTCAATCCTGTTACAAGGATTCAGTTTGCAGTTCCTAAAAACGAGATGGTCAGCATAAAAGTTTATGACCTTCTTGGTAAGGAAGTAGCTGTTCTGGTCAACGAGCAGAAGAGTGCCGGAACGTACGAAGTAGATTTCAACGCTTCATTGCTCAGCTCAGGCGTCTATTTCTACAGAATGCAGTCAGGTTACTTCTCTGATATAAAACGCATGGTCGTAATTAAATAAAAACATCGACTTTAAAATCTTTAGCTGCCTCAAATTCTTTTGAGGCAGCTTTCTTATTTATATCCTTTCAAGCGCATCCTTAAACAAAATATTGTCATGTAACATTGTTCTATCAGTTAAGTTTTAATACGGATATTATTATTCATTCCTTCGACCGCACTCCTTTGTCTTATCATAAACAATCAACTCCTGTCTGTGCGCCCTTTATCCCGGAAGTAATCAATATTAATATGATTTTAATTAACGATGATATTGTATATTTTATTTCTAATAAGAATATTGATTAATTTATTTAATTAACTTATGAAACTTCAAAAAACTCTTTCCCGCATCCTTGATGGATTAATATTGCTTGTATTTATTCTTTTCTTTTCGTCCGCCGGATTTCAGGATAGAATGACTTCCGGCTGGTATCAGCAGTTCTTTCCGAATTTGAACGGAAGCAGTATCAAGGATATTACTTTTCTTGATAGCCTTACGGGGTTTGCCATTTCCAGCACAAATTCATCTGTTGAAGCTTATATATTGAATACTACAAGTGGAGGTGATAACTGGAATATTATTTTTACTTATTTCCCACCATCTGTCAATTCGGGGTTAACTAAAATAAAATTTGCTACTGATAGTATAGGTTATGCTGCGACTAATTATTTGGAGTTTTACAAAACAACAAACAAAGGGGAGAATTGGTTATATATTTCAACTCCTCCTCCACCTGTTGAGGATATGTCAGTCGTTAATAAAGATACTATTTTCATAGTATCGAGTAGTGGTTTGGCTGGAGGTGTTTACCGCTCCACAAACGGCGGTGTGAACTGGTCTCCGTTAGGGCAGGTAGGCGGCAATGGTCAACCAAGCCGAATTTATATGTTTGATAAAAATCTTGGATTTACTTTCAGCTCGAACGGTATGCGCCGTACAACAAACGGCGGATTTAACTGGACAATTATAGCGGGAGAATCTTTTTTAGGAATGCAATTTCTCGATAGCATTACGGGTTGGAAAACTTATGATAGTCTTAAAATAACAACAAATGGCGGAATAACATGGAAAAGACAAAATCTACCAGCTTTTGTAAGATGGTTTTCACCTGACGGAGCAAGTTTGTCTATACTAAATAAAGATACATTATGGATGGTCGGTGCGGAAAACAATTTTTATAGAGCTTCTGTTTTTAAAACAACAAACGGTGGATTGAATTGGGGCTATCAAATTCCAGACACTAGTTTGTTTCTTGAAACTTATAATTATATAAAATTTATTAATTCTAAAAATGGATGGGCAGTTACACCTGGTAGAATGATTGAAATTCATACATTTTCTGGGGGTAACGACACAACGCTTTTCACTGGGATTAATAATAATGTAACGGTTACACCAAAAGATTATACACTTTGCCAGAACTACCCAAACCCGTTCAATTCAAATACAGTTATCAGCGTACAGCTGCCAGCGGCCAGCGATGTGAAACTGAAGGTGTATGATGTGCAAGGACGCAAAATACAAACTCTTGTTGAGAAACAACTAAACCCTGGAGTTTATGAATATATCTTTAATGGTAATAATCTATCAAGCGGAATTTATTTCTATACATTGTACGTAAATGATAATCTTATTGAAACGAAAAGAATGACGCTTTTAAAGTGATTCAAGTTGGATTTTTAATATAAAGTAAAATTTAAACAATTTTAAAACTTTAAATTAATGATTATGAAAAAATTAGTATTCAAATTCATCTTATTCCTTCTGGGCGTAGCATTAATATTAATATCGTATTTTACGCAGCCATCAGCAGAAATGAATAAAAATAATAATTTGTCAAGTAATAGTATAATAGATACACAATTTCAAATCGGTGCAATACAGGACGGGCACCGTTCAATGTATAACTACATAAAAGACTCGCTGCACTTTAACGTCTGGCATCATTATACTTCTTTACTCACAGGATGGGATGACCAGACAGCAGATAATTATTTAGATTCTGTAGGTCATTATGCAAGTATTGTTACGGGAAGAAAAGGACAGAACGACACAAAAGGATTAAGAACATACTTTGATAGACCAACTGTATCATACATTATTTCAGGTCAGAGAACCGATTATGAATGTGAGAATATTACTGAAAATAGTTGTTTATACTGGTTTAATTCTTACAGTAACTCTGTGAATAACAATATTACAGTATTTGACACGAACGATTACAGCAGATACGGAGCGGGTGAAAGGGTAAAATACTGCAGAACTAACAATTCCGCGCCTGAAAGCATAGAAGGTTACATAAATACGGGAATTAGAGCAAATAGAAATCTTTCTTACGGTAAAACTGCAAATCCATGGTGTGCAGATGATGCATGGGATTGGTATGTGATGCCAAGAATAAGAATTGATTCAAGTTATGCAGCAGGTACTACAAATAACGATTCTGTTGTTTGTAGAATTGAAATCACTGGGTGGGATAATTATATTAAAACAGTTGAACTAATGGTCAGAAATTTTAAAAACAATAATATTTATGATGGAAATTATATTGATGTTTTTAATTACATTCCTGGTCAAAAAAACCTTACTATCGACAAAGATACAATTCACAATTATTTTCTTCCTCCTGCTGAAAGCAGTGCATACAATTGGGATGATACAACATGCCATGTGGATATAAAAATCTACTGGACAGGAAAATGCGATATGTGGATAGACATGGTAAGACTGGAAAATGTACCCGCACATCAATACTTAACATTGAAAGAAGATTGGTTATTTAATAAAATCGATGCCGAAATCGACTGGGCAAATAATGTAGGAATTCCAAACTATTTTTATTTTGAGGAAAACACTTTAAGCCATTTTCCACTCATTAAAGCACTGAATAAGCAAATAATGGATAGTTCTAATCCTCCTAACAGCAACAGCCTTATGATTTGGTACAACGATTGGCTCGTAAACGCACAAATACCCCCAACAAATTCAGGCGCAAGCGGCCATTTAACGAACTCACAGATAAGAGCACTTTTAATAGACACCTGCAAGCTTACGACTATTATGCTGGGCTGGTACGGACTTGAAGGATGGCCAAACACAATGCCAACAAGATGTTCTTATCATCCGAATACATTATTAAATTACGATTATGAACCAAAGGAAGGTGTCCTTTCATACAGTAATTATCCTATCCCCTATGACAACTGGCTGCAAAACAGAGTTGAGTCACATCAGGATGTAACAACAATAATGGAAATTAATAATCTGATGGTTGACATTTCCAAAACAGTAGGAACCCAAAGCGGGCTTAACGTAATATATTGTCCACAGGCACATTCATTTTATATGGAAGGCGGTCCCCTGAAAGAACCCACGAACGAAGAAATAGAAATCCAGACAAACATTGCACTAATGCACAACGCAAAAGGAATAATGTTTTATTCTTACAATTCCTCCGGAAACTTCAATATTCCAAGTATGGGATACAGCAGAGGAATAATGGACACATTAGGCTGGAACTACACACCAAGAACCAATACGGTTTACGGGCAGAATAAATTTGCGAAAATACAAGAAATTTCACTAAAACTGAATAAGTGGAAATCACATTTATTGCGTTTTAATCAGGATCAGACACAAAGGTGTATATACAGGAATGAAAGCAGCAGAGAGAATTTTTTAAACACGACATATTTTAAAGAAATTCTAACATATCCGCCAATTCCAAGCGATATGGGAATAGTATCATCTATTCCGGATAATCCCGACAATAGGTATATTCATACAGCAATCTTTAAAGATAATAACGCATTCGATAAATATTTTATGATTTCCAATCAGCGATGTTCGCCTTATAAAGAAAGCATATCCGAAAATGGCGGAAGAAGAAACATAAAAATACTTCTCGACACAAACTCAACCGGCTTTTCGGGATTCAATAACTGGTGTATAATAGACCTTGATTCTAACAAAACAGTAACTGTTTTCGATAAAAGAGCAAATGCATTGCTTGACCTCGGATGGTATAATCCGGGTCAGGGGAAACTGTATAAAGTAGCCCCCGTTATGCAGGAAGGGGGAACATTCGTATGCGATGAGG
>JBHELA010000350.1:0-2538 GCA_041859005.1 Ignavibacteria bacterium | reverse complement strand
ACGGAGTTTCCAATCTTGATTATTTGGGATTAGTCCGTTTTTCATCCTTTTGGACTATACAATTAAATTCTGATAATATGTAAATTAAATCAGATAAATATTTATGAAGATTTCCTGAACACGAGAGAAAATTACTGTTTTCACTTTCTGTCAGGAATGAACAACATTTAATGAAACTGAAAATGAAAAAACACGACAACAAATTAAAAGAGGCAAAACCCGGTATTAAAAGTGAAAAACCATTCAGCCGCAATACACTTCCAAAAACTCCAACGAGTATTCAGGGTCTGGACGAAATTACAGGCGGCGGTTTACCTAAAGGCAGACCGACTCTCGTTTGCGGGGGGGCGGGCTGCGGAAAGACGCTTCTGGCAATGGAATTTCTTGTTCGGGGAGCAACTGTTCATAATGAGCCAGGTGTATTTATTTCATTCGAAGAAACAGAGAAAGAACTTACGGCAAACGTGGCTTCACTGGGTTTTGATTTAAATAAACTTATAGCGGAGAAGAAAATCCTTCTTAAACATGTACAAATCGAACGCAATGATACCGAGGAGATGAATGTATATGATTTAAAAGCATTATTTGTACACATACATCAGGCAATTGAAAGCATTCATGCAAAACGTATTGTACTTGATACTATTGAGCTGCTTTTTACTGCACTCCCTAATTCCACTCTTGTACGCTTAGAGCTTCAGAAATTATTCGCATGGCTTAAAAAGAAGGATGTTACGGCAATAGTAACCGGTGAACGGGGTAACGGTACTTTGACACGGCAGGGTTTGGAAGAATATGTTTCTGATTGCGTTATATTACTGGACCATAGAGTTAATGATCAATCATCCATACGAAGGCTGCGAATAGTAAAATACAGGGGGTCAACACACGGAACGAATGAATATCCTTTTTTGATAGACGAGGATGGTTTTTCTGTTCTGCCTGTGACATCGCTGAATTTGAATCACTTTTCATCCCTCGAAAGAATTTCGTCAGGTATTCCGAGGCTTGATACAATGCTTTCAGGAAAAGGTTTTTATAGAGGAAGCACGATACTTGTTTCCGGAACTGCCGGTACCGGAAAAACAAGTATTGCGGCACAGTTTGTAGAAGCTGCATGTAAACGGGGGGAGAGAGTGTTGTATTTTGCATTTGAAGAATCTCCGAGCCAGTTTATGCGCAATATGGCTTCAATAGGATTACACCTTGAAAAATGGGCACAAAAAGGACTGCTTCATTTTCATGCAACACGCCCAACACTACACGGGCTTGAACATCACTTATCAACTACTATAAAATTAGTTAACAAAATTAAACCGCAGGTAGTTGTATTAGATCCTATTGATGCATTTGTTATAGGAGGCAACGAAACGGAAGTAAAAACCATGTTACTTCGACTTGTGGACTTTCTGAAAACCAGAAATATTACAGCATTTTTTGCAAACCTCGCAGGTTCAAATGAAAATAACGAGCTGACTCAAATGTCGATCTCATCACTAATAGACACGTGGCTTCTTCTACGTGACATTGAAATTGGCGGTGAGCGAAACAGAGGTTTATACATTCTAAAGTCACGCGGGATGTCTCATTCAAATCAAATACGTGAATTTATACTTACAGATAAAGGAATTGAGCTGCTTGACGTATATGTCGGTCCTGAGGGCGTATTAACAGGTTCAGCACGATTATCACTTGAAGCGAAAAACGAAGAAGAACAACTATTGCGAAAACAGGAAATTGAGCGTAATCAGTTTGGCTTAGAGCTTAAACGAGCAGCGGTTGATGCAAAGATTGTAGTATTGAAATCTGAATTCAAAGCAGCAGAATCAGAAGCTCAAAAAATCATTGAGATGGAAAAAGCAAAGGCAAGCAGGTTTATTACAGATGAAAAGAGGATGGGAGAAAGCAGAAAAGCCGATAAAAAATCAGCTGTGAAGAAATAGGAGCGCGATAATGCAAGCAAGGATACACCATTTTCTCAACAGAGAAAGACTGGCCTTATATAGTATAACTGTGCTTGCATTTATAATAGTATTAGGGTTCACATCTATTGCCTTCTCACAGTTTTATGAAATTGATGAAGTTGAATTTATACACACAGACAAAGAAACAATCGAAGATTCCGAGCTTGAAGACGCTGTCGGGGTTACCGAATCAAAGTATTACTATTCCGATGCACTGAACGATGATGTTGTTTCGCTGAGGAACTATTATTTCGATAACGGTTATTTTGAGGCGGAGATCGAGAGAGTTTTAAGTTTTAACAATACGGACAGCACTGTTTCAATAAAATTTCTGATAACAGAAAACCAGCATTACCGAACCGGTAATATTCTCAATACAGGACTGAATAACGTCAATGGAAACCTCAGGATAATTATTGATACGATGAAAACGCTTCAATCCGGGAATTACTTCAGAAAAGATGACATGATTGACTATTCAACCGGGATACTTGAGCTTCTTCATAACAACGGGTACATGAATGCAACGCTAAAAACAGACTCGGGATATGTAATATTAAAGAAGGATTCAACC